>JAKADE010000021.1 GCA_021820785.1 Pseudomonadota bacterium | reverse complement strand
CCTTCGAGGCCCTGACGCGCACCCCGGAACTCGCCGCGGAAGTGACGCTGCAGCCGCTGCGGCGCTTTGCACTCGATGCCGCCATCCTCTTCAGCGACATCATGACGCCGCTGCAGGGCATGGGCATCGACCTGACGTTCGAGCCCGGCCCGGTGGTGCGCGAGCCGATCCGCACTCTCGCGGCCGTCGAGGCGCTGCGCGCGCTCGAACCCGAGCGCGACGTGCCGTTCGTGCTTCAGAGCATCCGCCTGATCCGTGCCGCCGCGCCGCGCGGCGTGCCGCTGATCGGTTTCGCGGGCGGCCCGTTCACGCTGTTCTGTTACCTGGTCGGGGGGCGGCCGTCGAAGGAGTTCGAGGCGGCGCGTGCTTTCCTCTATGCCGAGCCCGAGGCGGCCACGGCCCTGCTCGACCGGCTGGCGGACGCCATGGCCGCCTACCTCGCCGCCCAGGCCGCCGCCGGCGCCCAGGCGCTGATGCTGTTCGAATCCTGGGGCGGTCTGCTCGCCCCGCCGCAGTTCGAGCACTTCGCGCTGCGGGCCGCGCGCCGTACGCTCGCGGCGCTGCGCGGCTGCGGCGTACCGCTCATCTACTACCTCAACCAGGGCAGCGCGCTGCTGGCGCAACTCGCAGCGATCGACGCCGACGTCATCGGCCTCGACTGGCGCACGCCGCTCGGCACGGCGCGGCGGATCCTCGGCCCCGACAAGGCCGTCCAGGGCAATCTCGATCCGGCGGCACTGTTCGCGCCGCCCGAGGTGCTGGCCGCAGAGGCCGAACGGGTGCTGCGCGAGGCCGGCCGTGCGCCGGGGCACATCTTCAACCTCGGCCACGGCATCTGGCCGCACGCCGATCCGCAGGCGGTCGCCCGGCTCGTGGACGTCGTGCATGAGCGCTCGGCCGGCGCCGGGGGCGCATGAGCACTCTCCAGACACCGCTCGCGGAACAGGCCGCGCAGTACTTCCGCGACCTGCAGGGGCGGATCTGCGTCGCGTTCGAGGCGTTCGAGCCCGAGGCGCGCTTCGAGCCGCGCCGCTGGAGCCGCCCGAGCGGCCACCGGCTCGAGGGCGGCGGGGAGTCGCGCCTGATGCGCGGCGCGGTGTTCGAGAAAGTCGGCGTCAACTTCAGTCACGTGTGGGGCACCTTCTCCGAGCAGGCGCGCGCACAGATGCCCGGCGCGGCCGAATCCGACGGCCGCTTCCTCGCCTGCGGTCTCTCGCTCGTGGCGCACATGACCAATCCTTACGTGCCCACGGTGCACATGAACCTGCGCTACCTGCACACCAGCCGCGGCTGGTTCGGCGGCGGGGCGGACCTGACGCCGACGTTCCCGTTCGACGAGGACACTGCAGCCTTCCATGAAGCGCTGCAGCGCGCCTGTGACACGTACCGGGCCGATGCCTACGAGACGTTCAAGGCCTGGTGCGACCGGTACTTCTACCTGCCGCACCGGCACGAGCCCCGCGGCGTCGGCGGCATCTTCTTCGACGAACTCGCCGGACCGGACCCGGCGCAGGACCTTGCGTTCGTGCAGCAGGTGGGCGAGGCCTTCCTCGGGGTCTATCCGACGCTGGTGTCGCGCCGCAAAGACACCCCCTACGACGAGGCCGCCCGCGAACGGCTGCTGTACAAGCGGGGGCGGTACGTGGAGTTCAACCTGGTCTATGATCGCGGCACACGGTTCGGGTTTCAGACGGATGCAGACCCCGAGGCCTACCTGATGAGTCTGCCCCCGCTGGTCAGATGGTGAGACGAGTGGCTCGGATGATGAGGATATGGGTGCCGGCCCTGTATGCGCTGTCGGCCGTCGCGCTCGGCGCGTGCAGCCAGCAGAACGCGGACTTCCTGCCCGGAAGCTCGACGGGGCCGGCGGCGAGCCCCGCGGCGAGCACGCCTGCACCCGCACCGCCGCTGCCCGTGGCGGCCGAACGGGCCTCCACGCTGATCGGGCTGCCGGTCGAGTCCCGCGCCGGTGAGCCGCTCGGCACCGTGCAGGACATCGTCTTTGGCCGCAACGGCGGCGCGACGCACCTGATCGTGGCGCCGGCCTCGGGCCGCAGCGCCTCGACCCTCACCCCGATACCCTGGTCCGTGGCCCTGCGGCACCTGCACGGCGGAGCACTCGTGTTCAAGCGCCACCGCTTCACCGGCGCACCGGGATTTGCGCCCGGCCAGTGGCCCGCGCTCGGCAGCGCGGACTGGAGCGCTGCAGCCGATGCCTACTGGTCCCGGACTGCCGGACAACCCTTCACGCCGGTCGACCCGACGGGCCGCTCGCGCGCCCGTCCGACCATGCACCTGTAGATGAAGGTCCTGCGCTGGAGCCTCGGCCTCCTCGGCGCCGTGGTGCTGCTGCTTGCGCTCGCACTCTTCATCGCCACCCAGGTCATCAACCCTGACCGGTACCGCGGCGAGCTCGAACGCATCGTTGCGCGCGACACGGGACGGCCGTTGCAGATCGAGGGACATCTGCGGCTCGAGTGGTACCCGTGGCTGACGCTGCGCATCGGGGCGGCCCGGCTCGGCAATCTCGCGCCCGAGCGAGGGCCTGACCTGCTGAGCTGGCGCTCGGCGCGCCTGCCGGTGCGCCTGCTGCCGCTGCTGCTGCACCGGCGGATCGAGATCGGCACGATCCGCATCGACGGGGCGCACCTGCACCTGTGGCGCACCGCCGCGGGCACCGGTAACTGGCAGCCGCTGGTCGCCGCGGCCCCGGGCGGCGCCTCGGGCGCCGCGCCGAGCCTCGGCGGCCTGGTCCTGCACGATGCGACGCTGCAGTACACGACTGCGAATGGCGTGATCCGCCTGACGCACTGGCAGCTGCACCTCGGTGCATGGCAGCCCGGCCGGCCGTTCGCGCTGGCCACCCGCTTCCGGCTGTACGCCCCGAAACTGCCCGCCGGCGGGCTGCCGGTCGCCTTCCGGGCCCGGCATCTGGATGTGCGCACCGCGCCGCTCGCCCTCGCCGCACCGCACTGGCAGCTGACGGCCGCAACCGCCGCGCTGTCAGGATCCGTGCAGTTCACCGATGCGAATGCGCAGCCGCAAGGAGCGGGGGATCTGAGCGTGCACGTCCCGTCGGTGCGCGCGCTGGTCGCCTGGCTGGGGCTGAAGATGCGCCTGCCGACGGACCCCGCTGCGCTCGGGCGGCTCGCGCTCTCGGGGCACTGGCGCCTGCAGGGCGGCGCGCTGCGGATCGATCCGCTCCGCGCGCAGCTCGACCAGACGACCCTGCGCGGTTGGCTGGCACATTCCGGGGGGACTGGGGCCCTCTGGACGTTCGACCTCGCCGCCGACCGCATCGACTTCAGCCACTACCTGCCGCCGACACGCAAACACGCCAAGCCGCTGAAACTGCCCCTCTCCCTGCTGCGCAAGCTGCACGCGCGCGGGATCCTCACCGTGCGCCGCGCACGGTTCGGCACCACCACGCTGCGCGACGCGCGCCTGCAAGTTCAGTGAGCCGCACCCGACCGGAAGCACCGGCCGATCCCGGCGCGGCGCAGGCCGGCGCGGCCGTGGCACACGCGCTCATTGCGTGGCACGCGCGCTGCGGCCGCCACGATCTGCCCTGGCAGCACGAGCGCTCCCCGTACAGAGTCTGGGTCTCGGAGATCATGCTGCAGCAGACGCAAGTGAGTACGGTCATCCCGTATTACGAGCGGTTCATGCAGCGCTTTCCCGACGTCACGGCGCTCGCCGCCGCGCCGCTCGATGAGGTCCTGCACCTGTGGTCGGGCCTCGGGTACTACGCGCGGGCCCGCAACCTGCACCGCGCCGCACAGCAGGTGCGCGACGCGCACGGTGGACGCTTCCCGGAGACCTTCGAGGCGGTCGCGGCCCTGCCGGGGGTCGGCCGTTCGACCGCCGGGGCGATCCTGGCGCTCTCCCGCGCCGAGCGCTTCCCGATCCTCGACGGCAACGTCCGCCGCGTGCTGGCCCGGGTCTTCGAGGTGGACGGTGATCCGTCGGAACCGGCCACCCTGGCGCGGCTGTGGGCACTGTCCGACGCCTGCACGCCCGAGGCGCACACCGATGTCTACACGCAGGCCGTCATGGACCTCGGCGCCACGCTCTGCACGCGCCGCAGCCCGGCCTGCGAGCGCTGTCCGCTCGCGCAGTGCTGCGGCGCACGCCGCAGTGGCCGCCAGCACGAGCTGCCCGCGCCGAAGCGCCGCCGGGCCCGGGCACTGCGCCGGACCTGCCTGCTCGTCCTGCAGCGCCCCGACGGCGCGGTGTTGCTCGAGCGCCGGCCCGAACGCGGCATCTGGGGCGGGCTGTGGAGCCCGCCGCAGTTCGACGACGCCGCGGCTGCCGAGGCCTGGCTCGCCGCGCGACTCAAGGTGGTGCCCGCGCTGCAGCCGCTCGCCGCGATCGAACATGCCTTTACGCATTTTGACCTTGTCATGACGCCGCTTCTGGGCCATTGTTCAGGGTATGACGGCGCGCCGGATCCGGCGCAGTTCGCGTGGTACTCCCTCGCAGCGCCTGGCGCGCTCGGCCTACCCGCTCCGGTCCTGCGGTTCCTGCAACGCCTCTCGGCCGCGGCAACCCAGACACAACTTTTTGATTGATATAACGTTTCCAGTCCGGAGGACGATGTGTCCCGCATGGTGCAGTGTGTCATTCTCAAGCGCGAGGCGCCCGGCCTCGACCGCCCGCCGTATCCCGGTCCGCTCGGACAGCGGATCTTCGAGAACGTCTCGCGCGAGGCCTGGACGCGCTGGGTGCAGCACCAGGTCATGCTCATCAACGAGTACCGCCTGAGCCCGATGGAGCCGAAGGCCCGGCAGTTCCTCGCCGCGGAGATGGAGAAGTTCTTCTTCGGCGGCGGGGCCGCGCGGCCCGAAGGCTACCGGCCCGCGGAGCAGGACTGACGCCCCGATGCCCCAGACGCCCTCCGTTCTCGACCCCCGCGTCCGCGACGTCACCGAACGCATCCGCGAGCGCAGCCGCGCGACCCGCACCGATTACCTGGAGCGCATGCGCGAGCAGGCACGCGGGCCGGCCCGCACGCGCCTCTCCTGCACCAACCTGGCACACGGCTTCGCCGCCGCCGGCCCCGACAAGGAGTCGCTGAAGGCGCTGCGCTGGCCGAACCTCGGCATCGTCACCGCCTACAACGAGATGCTCTCGGCGCACCAGCCCTACGAACGCTTTCCGGGCCTGATCCGTCAGGCGGCGCGCGAGGCGCGCGCCACGGCGCAGGTCGCCGGCGGCGTCCCGGCCATGTGCGACGGGGTCACGCAGGGCCAGCCCGGCATGGAGCTGTCGCTGTTCAGCCGCGACGTGATCGCGATGGCCACCGGCATTGCGCTCTCGCACGGCATGTTCGATGCGGCGCTGTGCCTCGGGGTATGCGACAAGATCGTGCCGGGCCTCCTGATCGGCGCACTCGCCTTCGGCCAGCTGCCGACGGTGTTCGTGCCGGCCGGCCCCATGCCCTCGGGCCTGCCCAACAAGGAAAAGGCCCGCATCCGCCAGCTGTTCGCCGAGGGCAAGGTCGGCCGCGACGCGCTGCTGCAGTCGGAGGCCGACAGCTATCACTCGGCCGGAACGTGCACGTTCTACGGCACCGCCAACAGCAACCAGATGCTGATGGAGGTGATGGGGCTGCACCTGCCGGGCAGCGCGTTCGTGCCGCCGAACACGCCGCTGCGCGATGCACTGACCGCGGCAGCCGCGCGGCGCGCCGCGAGCATCACGGCGCTCGGATCGGAATACCTGCCGCTCGCGCAGATCATCGATGAGCGCAGCATCGTCAACGCCGTGGTCGGACTGCTCGCCACCGGCGGCTCGACCAACCATACGCTGCACATCGTCGCCATCGCCAAGGCGGCCGGCATCCTCGTCGACTGGAACGATTTCAGCGACCTGTCGGCCGCGGTGCCCCTGCTGGCACGCATCTATCCGAACGGCAGCGCGGACGTGAACCACTTCCACGCCGCCGGCGGCATGGGCCTGCTGGTGCGTGAACTGCTGAAGGCCGGACTGATGCACGCCGACGTGCTGACCGTGGCCGGCGCGGGCCTTGCGCGATACGCCCTGGAGCCCTGGCTCGGCGAGCAGGGGCTCGCCTGGCGCGAGGCGCCCGAGCGCAGCGGGGATACGGAGGTGCTGCGCAGCGCAGCGGATCCGTTCAGCGCCGACGGCGGCCTGAAACTGGTGCAGGGCAATCTCGGGCGCGCGGTGGTCAAGGTGTCGGCGGTCAAGCCCGAGCACCGCTCGATCGAAGCGCCGGCGCGGGTCTTTCACAGCCAGGAGGACGTGCAGCGCGCCTTCAAGCAGGGCGAGCTCGACCACGACGTGGTCGTGGTCGTGCGCTACCAGGGGCCGCGCGCCAACGGCATGCCCGAATTGCACGGACTGACGCCGGCGCTGACCTCGCTGCAGAGCAAGGGCCACCGCGTCGCACTCATCACGGACGGGCGCATGTCGGGTGCCTCGGGCGTCGTGCTCGCGGCGATCCATCTGACGCCCGATGCGGTCTGCGGCGGCCCGATCGCCAAGCTGCGCGACGGCGACGTGATCCGGCTCGACAGCCGCACGGGCGTGCTCGAGGCACGGGTGAACGCGGAGGAATGGGCGCGCCGGGAACCTGCGGCCGCCGACTTGTCGGCGAATGCATTCGGCATGGGACGGGAGCTGTTCAGCCTGTTCCGCGCGAATGCGGCGGGCGCAGAGCAGGGCGGCGGCGTCTGTTAGTGCGCAGCGGCCGGCGTCGAGCCGCCCGCGACCGCACGAGCGGAGTCAACGGGACCCGAACGCTCCCCGACTCCCGCGACGCGCAGGGAGCGCGCCGGCGGCGCATGCTGCCTCACGCCGCCGCATCCGACCCGGTCCACTCCCCTCCACGGAGCCCTCACCGGGTGCGCCCGACCCATGAGCGCTTAAGGTTTCCTGAAATACAAAACGGTGCCGAGATCACCGCCGTGATCGGTGAATTCCACGTGCAGATCGGCGATGCGCGCGCGCTGCATCATCGAAAACAGCCGATCCAGACGGTAGTTGTTCATCTGCAGGTGCGGCGCCCAAGGCCGCCTCCCCTTGAACAGGTTGAACAGATACGATCCGAGAGGGATGCGCGAGACGACGATCCCGCGCAGCGTCTGCCCGAGCCGGCTCTTGGCGTACGTGACATGCAGAACACCGATGCCCCCCGGCGTCAGGCGCTCCAGAAGCTGCGCAAACACCACCTCCCCCCGCGCAACTTTCATGTGCTGAAAGACGATGTGGGAGTGGATGAAATCATATGATCCGTCCAACGCGGAAAGATCGCGGGCCAACCTGACATTAGCCACACCCCGAGCCTCGCAGTTGCTCCGGGCTTCAGCCAACATCGACTCCGAGATATCGACGCCGGTCATCTCACCCGAGAGCCGCGCCAGCGGGATCAGCAGCCGGCCGACGCCGCAGCCGAAATCCAGCGCCCGCCGCGGCGTCAACGCGACACCCAGATGCCGATCGATCGTGTCTATGACGGTGCGGATGCGCGCTTCGCCGGACTGGAAAAACTGCTCGCGCGCCTCAGGGGTCAGGCTTCGGGTTCGATACTGAGGATGTCTGAGGACGCCGAAGTACGGATCCTTCCGGCCGATCTTCTCCCAGTCCTTGTCCGGTTCGTTCAGCAACATTGCGACGCGTCCCTGCCCCCGAGTCTCGCGGCGATCCCGGCGTGCCCCAGGGTGATTAGACAGCGAACCGGCCGGCAGTTCCCCGGTGGATTTCATCGCGCGACCGCACGGCCTCGCAGGACGCCGTTCACGCGGACTCCTGCCGTGACGCAGGCGCCGCCGGATTCTCCAGCGTGAACTGCAGCATGACCTCGCAGATGGAGCCGCTGAGGGCACCGGAGTCGCGCTGGGCGCTGCCCGCCACGTACGGCGGACTCTCAGCGCTCATCCGCTGATGCCTCCAGGACAGAAAACTCGCTGCAGGAAGCAAAGCCGGGGGCCGCCGCCCGGCCACACCTCAGGCGCCGGGTTTCTCCGGCAGCGCGATGCTGAACTCGAGCACCTCGTGCCCGGCTTCGCGCTCGAGGTTGATCTGCACCGCTTCCGGGTCCACGTTGACGTACTTGTGGATCACCTGCAGCAGCTCGCGCCGCAGCAGAGGCAGGTAGTCCGGTCCCCCGCGGCCGCCGCGCTCCTGCGCGACGATGATGCGCAGCCGCTCCTTGGCGATGTTCGCCGTGGAGGGCTTGCTGCGAAACATGGCCAACAGACCCATGGTCAGCCTCCGAACATGCGCGCAAAGAAGCCGCGCTTGGGTTCTTCGAGGAACCTCAGCGGCAGCTCCTCGCCGAGCAGGCGGGCCACCGCATCGGAGTAGGCCGCCGCCGCCGTGCTGTCCTCGTTGAGGATCACGGGCACGCCGGCATTGGAGGCCGCGAGCACGTCGGGGGACTCCGGGACCACGCCGATCACGTCGAGCCCCAGGATCTCCTTCACGTCCCCGACGCTCATCATTTCACCGTTGGCCACGCGCCGCGGGTTGTAGCGGGTGAGCAGCAGGTGCTCCTTGACGCCGCCGTTGCCGTTCGACGAACGGTGGGTCTTGCTCGAGAGCAGCCCGAGAATGCGGTCGGAATCGCGTACCGAGGAGACCTCCGGATTGACGACGACGACGGCACGGTCGGCGAAGTACATCGCCAGGTGCGCCCCCTTCTCGATGCCGGCCGGAGAGTCGCAGAGGATGTAGTCGAACCCATCGGCGATGAGCTCATCGAGCACCTTGCGCACGCCCTCTTCGGTCAACGCGTCCTTGTCCCGCGTCTGGGACGCGGCCAGCACGAACAGCGTCTCGATGCGCTTGTCCTTGATCAGCGCCTGCTTGAGCGTGCAGTCGCCGTTGATGACGTTGACGAAATCGTACACCACACGCCGCTCGCACCCCATGATCAGGTCGAGGTTGCGCAGGCCGATGTCGAAGTCGATGACGGCCACGCGCTTGCCGCGCCGCGCCAGCCCGCAGGCCATGCTGGCCGAGGTGGTGGTCTTGCCGACCCCGCCCTTGCCAGAGGTCACCACGATGATTTCAGTCAAAGCTCGCTCCTAGAATGAGGTTCAGTGCCCCAGGCATACTCAAACGCCCAGGCGCTCGAAACGCAAGACGTCGCCATCCAGCCACGCCTGCACGGGTTTGCCCGCGAGCTCCGGCGGCAACGTCTCGAAGACGCGGAACACGCCGGCGATCGACACCAGCTCCGCGTGAAATTCCTGGCAAAACACTCGCGCCGCCGTATCGCCGCGCGCGCCGGCCACTGCGCGTCCGCGCAGCGCTCCGTACACATGCACGCAGCCGTCGGCGATCACTTCCGCACCGGCGCCCACCGTGGCCGTCACGACCAGGTCGCGCCCGCGCGCATACGTGCGCTGGCCGGAGCGCACCGGGTGCGTATGCACCTGCGCCGCGACGCCCTCTGGCTCGATGTCCACCGGCACCGGTTCGACGCGTCGCGCCGTGCGTCCGAGCGCCTCGGCCGGCGGATGGAACTCGCGAAACGGCGGCAGCAGCGGCAGGTCGAGCGGCTGGCTCAGCGCCTGTGCCGCCGCCGGTCCGCTGGCGAGTCCGACCGGGGACATCCCGGCACGGCGCACCGCCTCCAGCACCCCGCGCATCTCCTCGACCGACGGCTCGCGGCCGAGCGGCCCGACGTCCACCGCCACCGCGGTGCGCTGGAAGAACTTCGGCGCCGTGGCGACCCGCCCCGTGAGCTCATCGAGAATGGCCCCCGGATCGGTCGTCCAGATGAGCACCTGGATCAGACCCACCTGTCCGAAACGGATGTCGATGGCTGGCGCGGCGGCGGCCTCGGCTCTCTGTGTCGTCATGTCTCCCTGCTGAGCGGTGCGCGGCTGGGGTGATGTTGGGCGGGAAGTGTACCGGCTCAGGGCCGCCGCCGCACGCCCCGTACGGGCTCGGCCGTGAGTGGATCCTCCGGCCAGTGATGCTTCGGGTAGCGTCCGCGCAGGTCCTTGCGCACCTCGGCGTACCCGCGGCGCCAGAAACTGCCCAAGTCGCGCGTCACCTGCACCGGCCGGTGCGCCGGGGAGAGCAGGTTGAAGGTCACCGGCACGCGCCCGCCGGCGAGCCGGGGCGTCTCGGTGAGCCCGAACACCTCCTGCAGGCGCACGGCGACGACCGGCGCACGCTCATCGAGGTAATCGATGCGGATCTGCGAGCCGCTCGGCACCGTGAGGTGCGTGGGGGCGAGCCCATCGAGCTCGCGCAGGCGCTGCCAACCCAACCGGGCGCGCAGCGCCTCGGCGAGGGCCAGGCGCGAGAGGTGCTCGCGGCGGGTCACGCCGTCGAGCCATGGGGCGAGCCAGTCTTCCAGCGACTCGGCGAGCGCGGCATCGGCGAGGTCGGGCCACCCGGCGTAAGGTCCGCCGAGGCCGCGCACCAGCGCGACGCGCGCTTGCAGCTCGCGGGTCTCGCGCTCCCAGGGCAGCGCGCCGAGACCAAGGTCCCGCAGCCCCGCCAGCATCGCCTCGCGGGTGCGCCCGGCCGGCACCTCGGTGAGCGGGTGTGCCTCGAGCAGCAGCTGATCGAGGCGCAGCTCGCGCCGCGCCACCACGGCCTGCTCACGCCGGCTCCACTCAACCGTCTCGTGCCACTCGAGGGCCCCCGGCATGACGGCCTCGAGCGCTGTGCGCTCGAGCGGCGCGGCGAGCAGGATGCGCGCGTCGCGCTCGCGGTCATCCAGATGCACCGCGACGATGAGCGGCTGACGGGCGAGGCTCTGCACCTCGGCAAAGTGCGCGCCGCGGCCGTTGGCGAGCGTGAAGCGCCCTTCCCCGCCGGCGCGCAACGCGCCGATGCGGTCGGGAAAGGCCAGCGCGAGCAGCGCCCCGGGGGACTCGGCATGCGGGCCGGCAGACGCGGCACCGCCGAGCTGCCGGACGAACTCGCGCGCCTGGGCCCGCACCGCCGCGAGCGCCGCTCGATCCGCGTCGCCGGGCGGAGCCTCGCCGCGCAGAATGTCCAGACGCGTGCGGATATCGGCATCGCGGCCGCCGCTGCGCAGCAGATCACGCTCGGCCAGCAGCGCGGCGAGGTCCGCGGCGAGCGTCACTGCGCCGAGTTCGCGGGCGCGGAGCAGCATGTGCGCGAGCCGCGGGTGCACGGCCAGGCGTGCCATCTCCCGGCCATGCCCGCTGATGCGCCCGTGCGCATCGAGGGCCCCGAGCCGCGCGAGCAGATCGCGGGCGCTGTGCAGCAGTCCGGACGGCGGCGGATCGAGCCACCGCAGTGCGCCGGCTTCGTGCGCGCCCCACTGCGCCAGCTCGAGTGCAAGCGCGGCGAGATCCGCCTCGAGGATCTCCGGCGGCGTGAACGGAGCGAGCGAGCGGTGCGCCGCCTCGCTCCAGAGCCGATAGCACACGCCGGCCTCGAGCCGCCCGGCGCGGCCCTGGCGCTGCTCGGCCGAGGCGCGCGAGATCCGCTCGAGCTCGAGGCGGCTCATCCCCGTGTTGGGATCGAAGCGCAGGCGGCGCACCAGTCCGGAGTCGACCACCACCCGCACCCCCTCGAGCGTCAGGCTGGTCTCGGCGATGTTGGTGGCGAGCACGACGCGGCGCACGCCCGCGACCGGCGAGAGCGCCGCGTCCTGCGCCTCGGCGGACAGGTCGCCATAGAGCGGCAGGATGCGCGCCCCGGCGCCAGCACTCTCCAGCAGCGCCGCGACGCGCCGGATTTCGCGCGCCCCGGGCAGAAACACCAGCACGTCGCCGTGCGTCTCCCCGAGCGCACGCAGCACCAGACGGGCGACGCTCTGTTCGGGACTCGCCGTGCCGCGGGCGAGTGCGTCCGGCAGCGGCGGCGCGCCCGTGCCCGCGTAGCGCGTTTCGACCGGGAAGGCGCGGCCGGCGGCGCGCACCACCGGCGCGGCCCCGAGCAACGCCGCGATCCCGTCAGCCTCGAGCGTGGCGGACATGACGAGGAACTTCACCGGCGCGCCGAGGGCCTCGCGGGCATCGAGCGCCAGCGCGAGGGCAAGATCGGCCTGCAGGCTGCGCTCGTGAAACTCATCGAACAGCACCGCCGCGACGCCCTCGAGTGCCGGATCGCTCTGCAGCATCCGCACCAGCACCCCTTCGGTGAGCACCTCGAGACGCGTGTCCTTCGAGACGCGCGTGTCGCGCCGCATGCGGTAGCCGACCGTGCGACCGACCGGCTCTGCGAGCGTGCGCGCCATGCGTTCGGCGACGGCGCGCGCCGCGAGACGCCGCGGTTCGAGCATCAGGATGCGTTTGCCCCGCGCCCAGGGCTCCCCGAGCAGCACCAGCGGCACGACCGTGCTCTTGCCGGCGCCGGGCGGCGCGGTGAGCACCACGGCGCCGTGCGCAGCCAGTTCGGCGCGCAGCGCCGGCAGCGCCGCATCGATGGGCAGACCCGACTCGTGCACCGCGACAGGCAATCAGCTGCGCCAGGCTTCCACGGCGAACACTCCCCAGGCGACGATCATGAGCGCACCGCCGACGGGCGTGAGCAAGCCGACCCAGCGCGGGGCATGCAACGCCAGCCCGTAGAGACTGCCGGAAAACAGGATGATGCCGATGAGCAGCGTGCGCGAGACGCGCGCGCAGCGCTGGACCCTGAGGCGTCGCTGGCTCGGCAGCATCTCGAGGTTGCGCGTGCCGAGCCATACGCCCATCGCGAGCAGCCCGAGTGACTGGAAGAACTGATAGCGCACCGCGATGTTGTAGATGTGCACCTGCTGCGCACTCCAGGCGTGCGGCAGCGCGTGCGCCCCGACTGCGCCGGCGATCGTCGCGAGCGCCAGCAGTGCCGCGCCCGCCACGACCGGCAGACGCCCGAGGGAGGACTCCGGCCCCATCGCGCTCAGCCCTTCGGCGGCGTGCCGCCGCGGTTCAGCAGCGGTCCGATCAGATCGAGCGGCAGGGGAAAGACGATCAGCTGCGACTTGTCGTGCGAGATGTCCGCGAGCGTCTGCAGGTAGCGCAGCTGCATCGCGCTCGGCTGCTGCGCGAGCGCCTGGGCGGCCTCGACCAGGGTCTGCGCCGCCTGGCGCTCGCCCTCGGCGTTGATCACCTTGGCGCGCCGATTGCGCTCGGCTTCGGCCTGGCGCGCCATGGCCCGCACCATGCTCTCGTCGAGATCGACATCCTTCAGCTCGACGTTGGCCACCTTGATGCCCCAGGCCTCGGTGCTCTCATCGAGAATCCGCTGGATGTCGGCGTTGAGCTTGTCGCGCTGGGACAGCAGGTCGTCCATCTCGTGCTGACCGAGCACCGAGCGCAGCGTGGTCTGCGCCACCTGGCTGGTGGCATCCCAGGCGTTGGCCACCTGGATGATGGCCTTGCTCGGATCGACGATGCGGAAGTAGACGACCGCGTTCACCTTCACCGACACGTTGTCGTGCGTGATGATGTCCTGTTTGGGCACGTTCAGCACGATGACGCGCAGGTCCACCTTGCTCATGCGCTGGATGATCGGCCAGAGCAGGATGATGCCGGGGCCGCGGATGCCGGTGAAGCGCCCGAGCGTGAACATCACCGCCCGCTCGTATTCGTTCAGCACCCGCACCGAGCTGATCACGAGCAGCGCGACCAGCACGATCACGACGATCAGAAAATACGACATGTGAACCTCCGCGCGGGGCGAGGTCGCATCAGAGCGGCTCGACCCACAGCTGCAGCCCTTCGACCTTCACGATCCGCGCCCGCTCCCCGCGTTTCAGGGGCGCAGCGGCGTGCGCATTCCACAACTCCCCGCCGTAGCGGACCCGGCCGTGCGCCTCGATGTCCTCGTGCGCCTCGACGATCCCGCCCACCATGGCCTGCACGCCCGCCACCGGCGGGCGCCGCCGGGCGCGCGTGCCAAGATACACGATCCCGAGGATGACCCCGCCGCCGACCGTGGCGAGCGCGCCGATCACGGCCCGGCTGATATGCATGCCCGGAGCACCGGAGTCGAACAGCACCATCGAACCGATCACGAAGGCAATCAGCCCGCCGATGCCGAGCGAGCCGTAGGTCGGGAAGAAGAATTCCGCGGCCATCAGGGAGGATCCTACGACGATCAGCGCCAATCCGGCGAAGTCCGTCGGCAGCAGCTGAAAGGCGAACAGGGCCACCAGCAGCGCCACCACGCCGACCACGCCGGGCAGCACGCCGCCCGGATGGAAGCCCTCGAAGAGCAGTCCCCACAGACCGACGAGCAGCAGCCCGTAGGCGATCATCGGGTTGGTGATGATCGCGAGAACCCGGGTGCGCCACCCCGGCGTCCGCCACACGACCTGCACCCCGTCGCTCGCCAGGCGCACCGTATGGCCGTGCAGCACGATGGCACGGCCGTCGAGCTGCGTGAGCAGGCTCGGGACGCTGGGGGCGATGAGGTCGATCACGTGACGGCGCAGCGCATCCTGGGCCGGCAGGCTCGCCGCGCCGCGCACCGCCTGCCCGGCCCATTTCACGTTGCGCCCGCGCAGTTCGGCGAGCGAACGGATGTAGGCAATGGAATCATTGAGGATCTTGCGCTGCTCGGCGCTCATGCGCGCCGGCGCCGGTGTTCCGCCGCCGAGCGACACCGGGGTGGCCGCTCCGACGTTGGTCGCCGGCGCCATCGCCGCGACCGTACAGGCGTAGAGGATGTAGGTTCCGGCGCTCGCGGCGCGGGCGCCGGCGGGCGCGACGTAGCCGATCACCGGCATCGGAGCGGCCAGGATCGCCTTGATGATCTGCCGCATCGAGGTCTCGAGCCCGCCCGGGGTGTCGATGCGCAGGATGACGAAGGGTGCGCCGTGCGCCGCGGCGGTGCGCAGTCCCTGGACGATGTAATGCGCCGTGGCCGGCCCGATCGCGCCCTGCAGCTCGAGCCCGATCGCGGGCCGACCGGGCGCCGCGGGCGGGACACTCTGGCCCCTCGCCGGAGCAAGCGCCGCGGCGAGTAGTGCCGTCAGCGCGATCACGAACGCTCTCATGGCTGCATTATCCGCCCGCGCGGCGCGCCGGCAACCCGGCCGCCGCCGCCCGCTCAGGGCGCGTTCAGCTGCGCGAAGCGCCGGTCGATCTCGGTCCGCGAGGCCCGCATGGCATCGGCACTGAACCCATAACCGATCTCCGTGACGTCGCTCTCGAGGTCCGCCATCACCACGGCGGCGAACTCGGACGCCTCGAGGTCCATCTTCAGGTGCGGCCGGCGCGCACGTCCCTCGGGGTTCAGGCCGGTGTTGATCGCCGGCGGCACGACTTCGAACACCTGGATGCCAATTGGCATGAGCTGGTGGCGCAGTGCCATGCTGAAGGCGTGCAGACCGGCCTTCGCGGCGCTGTACACCGGTGTGCGCGCCGAGGGCACGAACGCCAGACCCGAGCTCACGTTGATGATGGCGGCGGGCCGTTTACCGGTGAGCAGCGGCACCATCAGGCCCGAGAGCAGGATCGGGGCCTCGAGGTCGATGCGCAACTCGTTGTCCCCGGAGAGGAACTCGGTGGCGCCGTGCGAGAAGTCGATGTCGCGCTGGATACCGGCATTGTTGATCAGGATGTTCAGCCGCTCGAAGCGGTCGGCCGCCCAGAGCGACAGTTCCTGACAGCCGGCGAGATCGGACAGGTCCGCCGTCTTGGTGTGCAGTGCGGGGTACCAGCGTTTGGCGGCGGCGAGCCGATCGGCACTGCGCCCGCAGATGATCACTTCGTTGCCGCGCTGCAGGAACGCCGCCGCCAGCGCCAGGCCGATGCCGCTGCCGCCGCCGGTGATCAGCACGGTGTTGCCGTCTAGCTTCATGGACGCTCTCCCCGGGACCGGCGCTGTGGATGTCCGACCGTCTGCGCGAACAGTACACGTTGTCCGGCTCGCAGCGCCAGACGCGCCGCCAGGCGCTCGCGGTCGCAATTGTGGAACCAGGCGCCCAGACCCGTGGCGGCGGCGAACAGGTAGACGTTGGCGGCGATCAGACCGGTGTCGACGCAGGAGTACGCGCGTTGCATGTCCGGGTCGCGCAGGCCCGGCTCCTGCACGCCGCTCGTGTGCACCAGCCGCTCCAGGTCAGCGACATAGATCAGCCGCACGGGCGCACCGGCGCCCGGATCGGCCCTGGACTGCCGGCGACCGATCGCGAGCGCACGCAGGTCCCCGGGCGCGGCGAGCTCCAGACGATGCGCCAGCGCGTCGTAGCGGTAGGTCCCGTCGGCGAGGGCGACATAGACGTCGATCTCCTGGGCGTTGCTGGCTGAGGCCGCGGTGCGGCCGACGCCGCCGAAGGGTCCCTGCGCGCGATTGACGCCGAAGGCCGCCCAGAGCAGCTCCGAGAGCATCTCGGCCGAAAGCTTCCGCGCGCTGAAGGCGCGGGTCGTGTGTCGCCGCTGCAGGGCGCGGATCAGCAGGTTGCGCGCCGCGCTGCGCGGGCGCGGCAGCCGCCCGTCCGCCTGGCCGGCCG
>JAKADE010000495.1 GCA_021820785.1 Pseudomonadota bacterium | reverse complement strand
CTCGGCCCGTCGTCAGATAGCGGTACCATAATACGAAGGGGGCAGAAACCAACCGCCGAGCGGGATTTCCAGCGCTGTCGCCAACCGGGTGGGTGCGGCAGCCGTCGACATCGTTGCCAATTCACAACACTGGTTTGCGACAGAGGGGGCTTCTAATGAGTCGGAAGACACTGCGTAACGCATCGAAGCACGCGTTCAAGAAGAACGCTGGTCTCGGTGCGCTGGGCCGATCGGCCTACGCCAAAATTGGTTTATCGGGGCTCGCGCTGGGGTCGATGACCCTGGCTGCGCAGGGCGTGGCGCATGCCGCGGCGGCCTCGGCAGGCAAGGGCTCGGATCAACCGGCGGTGCCGGGCGCGGCCGCAAAGGCCAAGCGCCGCGGGCTGCCGGCTACGCCGATGGCCTCTACGGGACTGTTCACGCGCAACGGCGCCGGGCTGCTCGCCATGAACACCGGTCCGGTGCAAAGCGCCGCAGGCAGCACGACCATCCAAGCTGCGGCGAATTCCGCCACGGAACTGCAGCCGATCGTGGTGACCGGTATTCGCGGCTCCCTGATGCGTTCGCTGCAGATTAAAAAGGCTTCCATCGGCGTGGTGGATGCGATCTCGGCGGAGCAGATCGGACAGTTCCCCGATGCGACGATCGGCGGCGCGATCTCGCGCATCCCAGGCGTCACGGTTAACCGCGGCAGCCTGAGTCAGGCGAGCGCGACGGGTGCACCGACTGCCACGGGCCAGGTGCAAGGCATCACGGTTGACGGCTTCGGCGGCTCGTTCAACAAGGTGCTGGTCGAGGGGCGTCAGATCGCCTCGGGCAATGGCCAGACCTTCAATTTCAGCGACTTCAGTGCGGTGTACGTCGGGGAAGTCGACGTGTACAAGACACCCGACATGTCGATCTCCGGCGGTGCGATCGGCGCGACGATCAACGTGAAGTTCCCGAATCCGTTCGACAATCCGGGTATGCATAGTCAGATGCAGATCTCGGAGAACACCCACAGCATGGACGGAGGCTTCCGGCCGAGCTTCGGCGCTCTGTGGAGCGATACGTTCGATCACAACAAATTTGGCATCCTGGTCGACGGCGACTACATGGATTCACACATCCTGGGCCACCACCAGGACATCGTCGGCTGGAAGGGCAACACATCGTTCCCGTGCTCGAACCTTGCGGCCAATTACACCACGGCCTTCGGCAGCACTGGCTGCTCGAGCGTCGGCGCCGGTGCCACCGGTAACAGCAATGTTCCGGTGTGGTATCCGCAGGACATGGCGATGTACCTCGAGCGCACCGATTCGCGGCGCAAGGACGGGCGCGTGTCGTTGCAGTGGCATCCGGTCGACTCCGTGATGGTCACGCTCGATGACAACTACTCCTCCGATGACGAGCACACCACGCGATGGCAGCGCAGTACCTGGTTCGGAAACTTCCCGGGTGCGACGCTTGACGGTAACGGCACGATCACGAATTTCAATTACAACGGTCCGACGGATTTCAATTCGTTCGTCGCCATTAACTACATCACGACCAATACCACGGGTCTGAACGTCCTCTGGGATGCGAATGCCGACTGGACCGTCGAAGTTGATGCCGATCACTCGGTGTCGAAGTTCAATCCGAACGGCGGATACAGCGATATCGATTCCGACATCGGCTATGGCAACGTTCCTGCCAATAATTACACCGGCGGTCTGGCGCTGAGCTCGAACAGCAATGTGCTGCCGTATTGGAGCGCGTATGGCCCGGGTGCTGTGGCGTCCGGCTCCTCGGCGGTTGCTTCCAGCAACTACAATGGCCTGAGCCCGTATATCATCGGGTCGCACGTGCTGCCGATTCAGACTCAGATGAATACCGACCAGGTCAACGAGGCGCAGCTCGCTGCCACCTGGCACAAGGACTCGACCCGCGTGAAGTTTGGTGCCCAGTTCATCGATGATGACTGGAACAGCAAGGAAATGGACACCTTCACCAATAACTACTGGGAACTGTGGTCGGGTTACGGCACCTCCCCAGGCAACGGTGTGTCGATTCCGTCGTCCTTGATCTCCACCGCGAACGTCTCACCGTGGATGCCGGGCTTCAGCGGGGCGAGCAACCTACCCTCGACGTTGCTGATGTACAACCCGTATTCGGTGCTCAATTACCTGATCGGTCAGCCGGTCAATCCGAGTGCCAACGCAACCGCCGTGACAGATGGTTACCCGGCCTACACCGGTGGCATTCCGGCGCTGGCGCTGAGTCCGTCGTCCGTGCAGCACGTGGCGCGCATGAACTACGATCCGTTCGTCACTGCAGATCACAATTTTCCGATCGGCGACATGACGTTGAAGGTCGGTGTAGGGCTGCGGTATGACCGCACGGAAGAGACGATTGCCGGTCTGCAAGCCCCGCTGCTGAGCGTCGGCTGGAGCGGTTCTGGCGACCCGACGGCATATTCGTTCAAGCTCGGTGCGCCGCAGTGGACCGAGACGACCAATTCGTACGGGTTCTTCCTGCCGTCGTTGGACCTGAATCTGATGGTCACCCGGGATCTGAAGCTGCGGGCCGACTTCTCGCGCACGGAGAGTCAGCCGCCGAATGGTCAGTTGTTGCCGAACACCTCTTATGGCGGACGCGTCAACGCGCTCACCGCGACGGGCAACAATCCAGGTCTGATGCCGTACCTGTCGACCAACTTCAACCTGGGTGCGGAGTGGTACTACGGGTCTAACGACTACGCGTCGATCGAGGGCTTCATGAAGCGGGTGACGAATTTCCCGACTTCGAGTGTATCCTCGCTACGGGTTCCGGGGGTCACGGATCCGGCGCCCTGCACCTATAACGGCGCACCGTTGTCCAATACCTGCGGTCAGCCGCTGACGTTTGCCGAAACCACGTACACCAATCAGCTCTCGGCCACCGTGACCGGCGTGTCGGTCGCCTGGCAGCAGATGCTGAAGTGGGGCTTCGGATTCCTGATCAATGGCACGTATGCGCACAGCAACGCGAATTTCAATACCTACAGCACGACCTCGAACCAGTTCGCGCTGCCGGGTGTGGGCAATTCTGCGAACCTGATCGCCTTCTACCAGAAGCACGGGATCCAGGCGCGCCTCGCGCTGCAGTGGCAGGCCTCCGAGCTGCTCGGGCTCGGTCAGGAGCAAAGCGGTGGTGCGTTCGGTAATGAGCCGGTGTACCTGGCGTCCAGCACGGAACTGGATTTCAGCACGAACTACGCGATCAATAAGCATCTGACCGCGTACTTCGAGGCGCTGAACCTCACCGATTCGGTGTACCACACCTACGGCCGGTTCAAGAACCAGACGCTCAATCTGGTAGACTACGGCCG
>JAKADE010000494.1 GCA_021820785.1 Pseudomonadota bacterium | reverse complement strand
AGCGCTGCGGTGGTGCTGCCGACGATGACCAGCAGTCCCTGGGCGGGCAGTGAGGCGCTGATGAGCGGCGCAAGGCGGATCAGCACGTAGCCGCCGAGATTGACGACACCGGCGTGCATCAGCGCCGAGACGCTGGTGGGCGCCTCCATGACCTGGACCAGCCAGCCGTGCAGCGGCAGCTGCGCGGATTTCAGGAGCACGGCGGCCGCGAGCAGCAGCGCGGCGCACTGCAGGTCGGCACCGCGGGCGCCGTGCGCCGCGATCAGCTTCGCCAGGGAGGCGAGCCCGAGGGTGTGCCAGCGGCGATAGAGCAGCACGGCCGCCCCGAGCAGGCACGCCTCGGCGAGGCGGCTGGCGAGGAATTTCTTACGGGCTGCGATGCGGGCCCCCGGCCGTTCCCGGTAGTGGGTCAGAAGCGGATGCAGGGCGATGCTGCTGGCGGCCCAGGCGAGCACCAGCACCGCGAAATTGCGCGCCGCGACCACCGCGCTCACGCCGGCGAGCGTCAGCAGCAGCGCGCACACGAAGCGCCGCTCGCCGGGCTCCGCGGCGAGATTGCCGCGCGAGTAGCGGGCGATGACCCAGCCGAGAAAGGCGATCAGGGTCAGGACCGCCGCCGCCGGTTCGTTGTGCGGACCGATCGTCCCGAGCGGCACCAGGTGGCTGAGATCACCCGCGAGCGCCGCACCGAGCGCACCACCGGAGGCCCAAGCCAGCGCCGGCCAGCGACAGCGGCGCATCAGCGCAGCCGTCGCACCGAGCAGGTACAGCAGCGGGACGATCCAGGCGCTCCAGTGCAGGTGATGCGGCATGCGGACTCCGGGGGTTGCGATGACGCGGCGGAGTATCCGTGGATGCCGAGGCGCTGTAAAATAGAAGAAATAGAACGAATCGTTCGATAAAAGAGAATATGCGCAACCTGAACTTCCGCCACCTGCTGTATTTCTGGACCGTCGCGCAGCGCGGCCATCTGACCCAGGCCGCCGCCGCACTGCGCGTGTCGCAGTCGGCGCTGTCGGCGCAGATCCGTCAGCTCGAGACGTATCTCGGCCGGCCGCTGTTCGAGCGGTCCGGCCGCTCGCTGCAGCTGACCGAGTTCGGCGCCGTGGTGCTCGATTACGCCGACAGCATCTTCGGCCTCGGCCAGGAGCTGATGGCCACCGTGCGCGGTGGACTCGGACAGCGCCAGCAACATCTGCGCGTCGGTGCGGTGGCCACGCTGTCACGCAATTTCACGGAAAACCTGCTGCGTCCGTTGTTCACCCGTCCGGAAGTGCGTCTGACGCTGCAGTCGGGCAGTCTGGCGGAGCTGCTCGAGCAGCTGCGCGTGCACAACCTGGATGTGCTGCTCTCGAATCGCCCGGTGGTGGCCGAGAGCGAGCGGCCGTGGCGCTGCGTGCCGCTCTCGCGCCAGTCGGTGTGTCTGATCGGGCCGCCGCGCGCCGGGCGGCGGCGGCTGCGGTTGCCGGAGGATCTGGCCGGCATGCGCCTGGTGCTGCCCGGACCGAACAGTGACATCCGCACCCAGTTCGATGTGTGGTGCGAGCGCCGACACATCACCGTCGAGGTGGCCGCGGAGGTCGACGACATGGCGATGCTGCGGCTCTTTGCGCGCGACTCCGGCGCCGTCGCCGTGCTGCCGGAGGTGGTGGTCCAGGACGAGTTGCGCGAGGGCCGCCTGCAGCGGTACTGCGCGATTCCCGGAGTGTTCGAGCACTTCTACGCCATCACGGCGTTCCGGCACAGCCCCTCGCCACTGGTACAGCAGCTGCTCGCCCGCCCGCGCACAAAATAGAGGCTCGGGCGCTCAGGGCAGCTACCGGGTGGCACAAGGGTGTGCCGCCGTGCCGTGGAGGCGCTCGCAGCACCCGCATCCTCTGGCGACGCGCATCGGGTCGGCACCTCGAGCGGCGGGCTACTCGACCGTCACCGCGGCGGCAGAGACGGGCGGCTCAAACAGCCAGCGGCGCAGCGCGAGCGCGAGCAGCAGGCAGGCGGTCATGCTGAGTCCGGCATCGGTCAGGAAGCTGCCGACGAGACCGCCGCGATCGTATCCCCAGCCGTCGAGCAGGCCCATGTAGGTGATGGGCAGATTCATCGCCGCGACCAGTAACGTGAACAGCGTCGCGGCCAGCGGATTGTCCGGGCCGATCACCTGGAAGGCGATGCCGAACGCGGCGGTGAAGGCGAGCGCCTGGAAGATGATCTCGCCGGTGAACACGAATCCGAACGTCCAGGGCGCCCGCGGCAGCAGCAGCGTGCCGAGGGTAAAGAGTGCCCCGATGACGCCGATGCCCAAGTACAGCGGACGCAGCGCGATGTGCCGGGCCAGCCGCGGAACGAGGAAGCTGCCGCCGATGCCCGCGAGGATCGAGCCGGCCCCGGCGAACAGACTCACGGTCGCGGCCGAGGCATGGTAATCGTTGCCGATGCCACCGAGGACGTTGGTCAGGGAGAATGAGGCCGAGGGCAAGAGAAACAACGCGAGCCCGATCAGCACGTCGCGGCGGCGCACGAGGGCGAGCACGGCGCGGCTGAAGCGCCCGAAGCTCTCGGTGGCCAGCACGCGGTCGGGCGTCGGGGCCGGGATGAACGGGAAGAGGATGAGCGGGGCCAGCATCGCCGCGAACAGGAACAGCGCGCCGTGCATGGCGGTGGCGTGCAGGATCAGCGGCCCGCCGGCCATGATGATCACGCCGCTCGAACCGACGTTGGCGACGTTGAACCAGGTGCCGAGCCGGCTGTCTTCGTCGGCGCGGATGAGGCTGCCCATCCAGCCGCCGACCGCGCCTTGATAGAACGCGGCGGACAGATAGCCGAGAATCATGACAGCCTCGACTTCCTCGACGTGGCGGTGATGCAGCACCGTAAAGGCGGCGCACACGGCGCTGAGCGCGCAGAACGCGAGCGCGTAAGTCCGCCGGCGCAGGCGCACATCGAGCATGGGCGAGAACAGGAACGCCCAGAATCCCGGCGAGATGATGATCGCCGTGATGGCGGCGATATGGCCCCCGGGAACGCCCTCGGCGGCGAGCATCTGCGGCAGGGTGACCACGGCAAATCCGCTCATCATGCCGAAGGTGGCATTGGTGAGCCCCATGACCCAGATCGGCGGTTGCGCGGCGCGAGCGCCCCTCCTAACCAAGGGGAGATCCTGCGGTGCCGACGCGCAGTCGGTACGTCGGGAGCGTGCGCGGTCCGCATGGCTCGGCGTCGAGGGCGTCCTGCCGCGGCGAGCGGCGAAATCGAGTTCGCGTAGTCAACCACCCGATTGTAGTGGCGCGCGCGCGCCGAACACAACCGCGACGGACTGCCTGCGTCCGCGAGCAGTT
>JAKADE010000493.1 GCA_021820785.1 Pseudomonadota bacterium | reverse complement strand
ATAGGTGTTCAGTACTTCTCCCAGGGCGCTCTTCAGCGGCCCAAGCCAAGGTTCGTAGTGGCGCCACTGATCGATGCCGTCCCGAAAAATCGGTTGGCGGACCTGCTCGGCGCTGGCCGTGCGTACCGCACGGTTATTCTCATGGAAGCTGAGGCACTGCGCTTCGAACGGCAATCCGCAGCGTTCGAGCAATCCCCGAATGTAGTGCTCGGGATGGCCGATCAGATCCTCGTAGCACACCCTCACCACCTGACCCGGGAGCACCTCATCGTAGTGCGCCATGAGTTCAACGTAGTCGCGGTAATAGAGCCCCAGGTCCTCCAGTCCATAGGTGAACCATTGACCGCGTGCGAAATGCTGCTTGAAACAGGAGAAGCAGCACGCGAGCGGGTGGCGCCGTGCATCGATGATCAGCGCGTTCGGCAGAATCAGTCGAATCAGGCCGATGTACCAGAAGTTGTTCGGCATCTTATCGATGAACCGCGGCGCGCCGGTCTTGCGCATGATGCGGGTCTCAGCGAGATAGCGCTCGCCGAGCGCGCGCAACTCACCGCGCCCGAGCGCAGCGACGCGTTTGAGAAACGCTCCCTCTTCTTCGTCGTCGCCGGGACCGGCCAGCTCCCGTGCGATGCGCGGCAGATCCGGCAGCTCCATGGTCCCTTCGATGCGCGAGTGGCTGGCGAGGATCTGCTCGATCAGCGTCGAGCCGGCACGCGGCAGGCCGACGATGAAGATCGGATCGTCCGCTTCGGCGCCGGCACCCGCGCGGTCGGCAAAGAAATCCGGCGTGAACAGCTGCTTCGAGCGCTGCACGAAGCGCGCGTTCGCCTGCGGGTCGTAGCCGTGCGCCTTGCGTCGCAACGCATTGCCCGCCGCGTAGTGCACGAAGGATGGCTCGAACGACTGTGCGTCTTCGAGCGCTTTACCGAGTGCGAACTCGAAGTGCAGGCGGTCCTCGTCCGTGAGATCGGTACGCTCGAGCGCCTGCCGCATGGCGAGCACTTCGGCGTCACTGAAGCGAAAGGTTTTGAGATTGGCGAGGCTCCAGTAGGCTTCGCCCAGTGTCGGCTGCATCTGCAGTGCCTGGCGGTAGGCCGCAATGCTCTGGGGGATCCTGGCGAGGGTCTTCAATGCATGCCCGTAGCTCATCCACAGCCTCGGCTGGCGCGGGTAGCGCGCCAGGACCGATTCGTAGGCAACGACCGCATCGTCGTAGTTGCCGAGATTGGCCGAAATGGCCGCCTCGAGCGTGAGGTATCCCGGATCTTCGGGCGCCGTGGCGCGCAGATGCCGGCACTGCGCCTGGGCCTGCGCCGCTCTGCCCTCGCGGTTCAGCACCGACGCGTAGTTGTATCGGGCTGCATCGAAACCCGGCCAGAGTGCAAGACAGCGCTCCAGGAGCGTGCACGCCTCCCGATAACGGGTGAGACGAGCTGAGACTTCGGCGAGCATCCGGAGCGCCGCCACATCCGTCGGACAGCGGCTGATGCGGGCGCGCAGTAGCGCTTCGGCCTGCGGAACGTCGTTGGCATTCAAGGCCGCGGCGGCGGCGCGCAGCTCCGGGTCGCGGCCGGCAGTCTTGAGGTAGCGGGCATAGGCCGCATCGGCCTCGGCGGCCTGACCGCTTGCCGCGAGCAGACCGGCGAGCTCGAGCCACGCCGAGGGCATGTCGGGCTGCTCGAGGCACAACCGGTGCAGCACCTGAAGCGCAGCGCCAATCTCGCCGCAGCGCCGATGTGCAACGCCGAGCAACAGCAGGGCCAGGGGCTGGCGCGGATCACGCCTGAGGATGTCGGCGGCGTGCTCGGCAGCGAGCGACGGATCCGTCTCGAGCATTCGAGACGCGTGAGCCAGCGTGGCCTGCAGGGATCCGGCGGGATCAGGCGCGGCACTCATGGCTTCAAAAGTGCGCGCCCGTGGCGATTCGATTCGCAGCCCTCGCCGCCCGGCGAGTAGGTGCTCCACAGAAATCTGCGATTTCCGGAGTCATCGGCAATGAGACACCATCTGCGTAGCAATGGTCGTTGCTCACCGCGCCGCGGCGACTGAAGACGCTCATCGCGTCAATCGCTCGCGGGAATCAGCAACCCATTACTGGACGCCCCCTCTTCGGCGATAGTCACACAATTGAAATGGAAAGCCAAGATGCGCTCAGGGCTTTGGTCACGGCGGCGACAGGCTGCCGGCCCGAGCGATCAGGCGCAGCGCCTCACCCGGTCATTCGTCGCCGGCTCTACGCCGGGCCACGGCGGCGGGACCTTGGCGCTGGGTTCGCATCGAGACCGTCGCAGCTCGTGGCCTGGTCGGCTTAAGACCACGCAGACGGACGCGAACGGATCCCGGCATCCTCGCCGACGTGCGGCACGAAAGCCTCCGCTCCAATGATCCGGAAGGTGCAGATGTTAGGTGCGTGTGCGGCACGAAGCCGATGACTGCGCTCGCCAAACGGTGTCCACCGGCGAGCCGAGTGCGCAGGTCGATGCCCGGGCGATGGGCCTCAGGCGTTCAGGGGAGCGGCGCCGCGGGAGTCGGCCGGACGCGCCGGAGAATTAGGCCGTGTGGCCGAACTTCCCCGCTCACGGACAGGGGCATGCCCTGCGCCCGATCGGCGCGCGACGAAGTGCACTCGTGAACGGAATGCGGCCCACCCGCTGGGGTGGGCCTATGGCGCTTCAGTGCGGCGCAACAGTCCGGGCCGCAGCCGCCGGCCTTGAGCTGCCGGTACCCGGAGCGGATCTACCGCGCCCGCCCGGCAGGACTCTGTGCGCTTCAGCAGTCACTCGTTCCGATGTCGGGACGCCCATGGATTGCGAGACAACCTTCCGCCAGTCAATCGGAGGCGGAGGGCTGACGCAATGCCTCACCAGATCTCAGCGCTTCATCGCCTCGAAGAACTCGCTGTTGCACTTGGTGTCCTTGAGCTTGTCGAGCAGGAACTCGATTGCAGCCAGTTCATCCATCGGGTGCAGCAGCTTGCGCAGGATCCACATCTTGGCGAGCTCACCGGGATCGGTGATCAGCTCTTCCTTGCGCGTCCCGGAGCGGTTGATGTTCACCGACGGGAACACCCGCTTCTCGGCGATGCGCCGGTCGAGGTGGATTTCGCTGTTGCCGGTGCCCTTGAATTCCTCGTAGATGACGTCGTCCATCTTCGAGCCGGTATCGATCAGCGCAGTGGCGAGGATGGTGAGGCTGCCGCCCTCCTCGATGTTGCGCGCCGCGCCGAAGAAGCGCTTCGGGCGCTGCAGCGCATTGGCATCGACGCCGCCGGTGAGCACCTTGCCGGAGGACGGCACCACGGTGTTGTAGGCGCGGGCCAGACGCGTGATCGA
>JAKADE010000492.1 GCA_021820785.1 Pseudomonadota bacterium | reverse complement strand
GCAGCGTCGGGGCACGGTTCAACAGCACGGGATGCTCGCGGATGACCTCCTCGAGGATGTCCCACACCTCCGGTCCCTCGCGCTCCACCAGCCGCTTGGCGGCCTTGATGGTCGAGGCTTCGCCGCGCAGCTGCAGCTTCTGGAAAATGAACGGCTTGAACAGCTCGAGCGCCATCTTCTTCGGCAGACCGCACTGGTGCAGGCGCAGCTGCGGGCCGACCACGATGACCGAACGGCCCGAGTAATCGACGCGCTTGCCGAGCAGGTTCTGGCGGAAGCGACCCTGCTTGCCCTTGATCATGTCGGCCAGCGACTTCAGCGGCCGCTTGTTCGTGCCGGTGATGGCGCGACCGCGCCGGCCGTTATCGAGCAGCGCGTCCACCGCCTCCTGCAGCATGCGCTTCTCGTTGCGCACGATGATGTCGGGCGCATTGAGTTCGAGCAGACGACGCAGACGGTTGTTGCGGTTGATGACACGGCGGTACAGGTCGTTCAGATCCGACGTCGCAAACCGGCCACCGTCGAGCGGCACCAGCGGGCGCAGATCCGGCGGCAGCACCGGCAGCACGGTCATGACCATCCACTCCGGCTTGTTGCCGGACTCGATGAACGACTCAATGAGCTTCAGCCGCTTCGAGAGACGCTTGAGCTTGGTCTCGGAAGAGGTCGACTGCATCTCCTCGCGCACCTTGGTGAGCTCGGAGGCCAGATCGATGCTGCGCAGCAGCTCGTAGACCGCCTCGGCGCCCATACGGGCGTCGAATTCGTCGCCGTGTTCCTCGATCGCTTCGAGATACATCTCGTCGGTCAGCAGCTGGCCGCGCTGCAGGGGCGTCATGCCCGGATCGATCACCACGAAGGCCTCGAAATACAGGACGCGCTCGATCTCGCGCAGCGTCATGTCGAGCATCAGGCCGATGCGCGAAGGCAGCGACTTCAGGAACCAGATGTGCGCGACCGGGCTGGCAAGCTCGATGTGGCCCATACGCTCGCGGCGTACCTTGGCCTGCGTGACTTCAACGCCGCACTTCTCGCAGACGACGCCACGGTGCTTCAGCCGCTTGTACTTGCCGCACAAGCACTCGTAGTCCTTCACCGGCCCGAAGATCTTCGCGCAGAACAGGCCGTCACGCTCCGGCTTGAACGTACGGTAGTTAATGGTCTCGGGCTTCTTGACTTCCCCGTACGACCAGGCGCGGATCATCTCCGGGGAGGCCAATCCGATCTTGATCGAATCGAACTGCTCAACCGGAGCATTGGTCTTGAAAAACTTCAAAAGGTCTTTCATCGCATGTTCTCCTCACGGCGCGCCGTGATCAGTCCTGCTCCAGCTCCATGTTGATGCCGAGCGAGCGGATTTCCTTGACGAGCACATTGAAGGATTCGGGCATGCCCGCGTCCATCTGGTGATTGCCGTCCACGATGTTCTTGTACATCTTGGTACGACCATTCACGTCGTCGGATTTGACCGTCAGCATCTCCTGCAGCGTGTACGAAGCGCCGTAGGCCTCGAGCGCCCAGACCTCCATCTCACCGAAGCGCTGGCCGCCGAATTGGGCCTTGCCGCCGAGCGGCTGCTGCGTGACGAGACTGTACGGTCCGGTCGAGCGGGCATGCATCTTGTCATCGACCAGGTGGTTCAGCTTCAGCATGTACATGTAGCCGACCGTCACCGCGCGCTCGAAGCGCTCACCGGTGCGTCCGTCGTACAGGTGCATCTGACCGCTGGTCGGCAGATCCGCGAGCTCGAGCATGCGCTTGATCTCGGCCTCGCTCGCCCCGTCGAACACCGGCGTCGCCATCGGCACGCCGTGCGACAGGTTGCCCGCCAGCCGCTTCAGGTCCTCGCTGCCGAGACTGTCGATGTCCTCGGGCTGCCCGCCGGTCTTGTTGTAGACCTCCTTCAGGAAGCCGCGCAGATCGGCTTCCGCCGCCTGACGTTCGAGCATGCGGCCGATCTTCAGGCCCAGCCCCTTGGCGGCCCAGCCGAGGTGCGTCTCGAGCACCTGACCGACGTTCATACGCGAGGGCACGCCGAGCGGGTTCAGCACGATGTCGACCGGCGTACCGTCTTCGAGGTACGGCATGTCCTCGACCGGCACGATGGTGGAAATCACACCCTTGTTGCCGTGACGGCCGGCCATCTTGTCGCCCGGCTGCACGCGGCGCTTCACCGCGAGGTACACCTTGACCATCTTGAGCACGCCCGGGGCGAGATCATCACCCTGCGTGATCTTGGCCTTCTTGTCCTCGAGGCGCTTCTCGAACGCCTTGCGCTGCGTCTGCAGCCGCTCGGCAGCCTGCTCGAGCTGCGAGTTCGCCTCTTCGTCCTGCAGGCGGATCTCGAACCAGTTCTCGCGCGGCAGGTCATCGAGGTACTCGGCGCTCACGGCAGTGCCTGCCTTCAGGCGCTTCGGCCCGCCGGCGGCATTCTGGCCGATCAGCATGACGCGCACGCGCTGGTAGAGGTCGTCCTCGAGGATGCGCTGCTGATCAGCCAGGTCCTTGCGGACCCGCTCGATTTCCGCCTTCTCGATCGAAAGAGCCCGGGAGTCCTTCTCCACGCCATCGCGCGTGAACACGCGAACGTCGATCACGGTGCCGTCCATGCCCGGCGGCACGCGCAGACCGGTGTCCTTCACGTCCGAAGCCTTCTCGCCGAAGATCGCGCGCAGCAGCTTCTCCTCCGGCGTCAGCTGGGTCTCGCCCTTCGGCGTGACTTTACCAACCAGGATGTCTCCGGCTTTCACCTCCGCGCCGATGTAGGCGATGCCCGCCTCATCGAGCTTGGCGAGCGCCGCATCGCCGACATTCGGGATGTCGGCGGTGATTTCCTCCGGTCCGAGCTTGGTATCGCGAGCGACGCAGGTCAGCTCCTCGATGTGGATCGTCGTGAAGCGATCCTCCTGCACCACGCGCTCGGAGATGAGGATCGAGTCCTCGAAGTTGTAGCCGTTCCACGGCATGAACGCGACCAGCAGGTTCTGCCCGAGCGCGAGCTCCCCGAGGTGCGTCGAGGGCCCGTCGGCCAGCACGTCGCCACGCGCGATCACGTCACCGCCATTGACCAGCGGGCGCTGGTTGATGCAGGTGTTCTGGTTCGAGCGCGTGTACTTGGTCAGGTTGTAGATGTCGACGCCCGGCTCGCCCGCAGTCGTCTCCTCGTCATTGACCCGCACCACGATGCGCGAGGCGTCCACCGAATCGACCACACCGCCGCGCTTGGCGACCACGGTCACGCCGGAGTCGATCGCGACCGCACGCTCCATGCCGGTGCCGACGAACGGCATCTCGGCACGCAGCGTCGGCACCGCCTGGCGCTGCATGTTCGAG
>JAKADE010000491.1 GCA_021820785.1 Pseudomonadota bacterium | reverse complement strand
TCGACACAGCGCTGCCGCACGTGTTCGTCGTGCCGGGCATTCTCGGTTCGCTGCTCGGCCTGCGCCGGCGCGCGCCGCTGCCGGACGATGTGGTGTGGCTCGACCCGTTGGATATCCAGGCCGGACGCCTCGCGCTCCTCGATCCGCACTCCGGCGCGCCGGTCGAGCCGCTCGGGGCGGTGCTGTACTCGCACCTGAAACTCAAACTTCGACTGCGCGCGGCGGGGTTTCCGGTCACGCTGTACGCCTATGATTGGCGCGAAGACATCGTCACGCTCGGGGAGTCGCTCGCCGCGCGGCTGCGTGAACATGCACCGCGTCCGGCCGCGATCGTGGCGCACAGCATGGGCGGGCTCGTCAGCCGCATCGCGCTCGCCCAGGAGGGGACGGCGCACGTCACGCGCGCGGTCCTGCTCGGCACGCCTAACTTCGGCGCGTTCTCACCGCTGCAGGCACTGCGTGGCACGTACGCGGTGGTGCGCAACCTCGCGCGGCTCGATCCGGGGCGTTCCGCCGGTGAGCTGGCCGAGCGCATCTTCGGGGCATTTCCGAGCCTCTACCAGATGTTGCCCGCGGCGGCCGACGGGCTCGACCTGACGGATCCTCGGCACTGGCCGGACGGCGGGCCCGCGCCGCGGCCGGCACTGCTCGAGCGGGCCCGCCGCTTTCATCGGGCGCTGCCGGCGCCGGATGAGCGGCTCGCGGTGATCGCCGGCATCGGCCGCAGGACGGTGACCGCGGTCGCGCGCGGCGCGGACGGGTTCCGGTACACGATCACGAGCGGCGGTGACGGAACCGTTCCGGCCGAGAGCGCGGCGCCGCCGGGCATGCAGACCTACTACACGCGGGCAGCGCACAGCGACCTGACCCTGGACGGCGAGGTGGCCGCGGCGGTCGTCGATCTGCTGCGATTCGGTGTCACCACGCGCCTGCCGGCACGCTGGTCGAGCCGCGCGCGGGCGCGGGCCGTGATCAGTGATGCCGAGCTCGCTGCGCTGCCGGCCGGCAAACTGCACTGGGCGCGGCTCAGCGCGCGCCAGCGCCAGGCATTTCTCGACGGGCTCAACGAGCCGCCGCCCGTGCAGCTGCGCGTGCCGCGGCCCGGTTGAGCGCCGAAGCGCTCAGAGGTGCTCGGCGGCCGTCGCCAGCACGCTCTCGGCGCCCCCCTCGACGATCTGGGCGAGCCCCAGCGCCTGCGGCAGGACCTGCCGGGCATAAAAGTGCGCCGAGCGGATCTTCGCCTCGTAGAAGGCACGGTCCGCCCCGCCGAGCCCCGCAGCGGCGATCGCCGCGGACTTCGCGAGCAGCCAGCCGCCGACCACGACGCCGCAGAGTTTCAGGTAGGGCACGGAAACGGCGAACCCGCGCGCCGGATCCGCCGCCATGGCCTCGAGGAGCGAGCGCGTGGCGCGCTCCAGCAGTGTCACCGCCTGCAGCACCGCCTCGCGAGTCTCGGCGACCGCGGGCGCGGGAGTCTCGAGCGCGCGCAGCTCGGCGGTCATGTCCGCCAGCAATCTCGCCATGGCTGCGCCGCGGTCCCGGGCGAGCTTGCGGCCCAACAGGTCGTTCGACTGGATGCCCGTGGTGCCCTCGTAGATCGTCGTGATGCGCACGTCGCGCACGTACTGCGCCGCACCCGTCTCCTCCACGAAGCCCATGCCGCCGTGCACCTGCACGCCGAGCGCCGCGGTCTCATTGCCCGTCTCGGTGCACCAGCCCTTGACGATCGGGATGAGCAGCTCACCGCGCTCGAGCGCGGTGCGGCGTGCGGTCTGATCCGGGTGATGGGCGCCCAGGTCGAGCTGCAGGCCGGCGTACAGGGCGAGTGCCCGTGACGCCTCGGTGCAGGACTTCATCGTGAGCAGCATGCGCCGCACATCAGGGTGCTCGATGATCGGCGCCGCCGCGGCGCCGGCCGCGCCCGGCGGCTTGCCCTGGACGCGCGTGCGGGCGTATTCAACGGCCCGCTGGAAGGCGCGCTCGCCCACGGCGTAGCCTTCGACCCCGACGGCGAGCCGTGCGGTGTTCATCATGACGAACATGTATTCCAGGCCGTGGTTCGCCTCCCCGACCAGGTAACCGACGGCGCCGCGCTCATGGCCATACTCCATCACGCAGGTCGGGCTGGCGTGAATGCCGAGCTTGTGCTCGATCGACGCGCAGCGCACCTCGTTGCGCTCCCCGAGCGATCCATCGGAACCGATCAGCACCTTCGGCACGATGAACAGCGAGATGCCCTTGACTCCGGCTGGCGCGCCCTCGATGCGGGCGAGCACCATGTGGATCGTGTTCTCGGTCAGATCGTGCTCGCCCCAGGTGATGAAGATCTTCTGGCCGAACAGCCGGAAGTGATCGCCCTCGGGCACCGCGCGGGTGCGGATCTGCGCCAGATCCGAGCCGGCCTGCGGCTCGGTCAGCACCATCGTGCCGGTCCACTCGCCGCTGATCATCTTCGGCAGATACCGCTGTTGCTGCTCCTGGGAGGCGCACGCCGACAACGCATGCACCGCGCCGTGGGTGAGCATCGGGCAGAGCTTGAACGCCAGGTTCGCCGAGGCCAGGATCTCCTGAACGGCATTGCTCAGTGCCTGCGGCACCGGCTGTCCCCCGAAGCGTGGGTCGGCGCCGAGCTGCGGCCAGCCGCCCTCGGCGAACTGGCGGTACGCGTCCTTGAAGCCCGCGGGCGTGCGGACCCCCTCGGGGCTCCAGTGCGCGCCCTCGTGGTCCCCGGGGCGGTTCAGCGGCTCGAGCACTGACTCGGCGAAGCGCCCGGCTTCCTCGAGGACGGTGCGGCCGAGCTCATCCGAATACTCAGCATAGGGCGGACAGGCGGACAGAGCGGTGCTGCCGAGCAGTTCCTCGAGAACGAAACGCAGCTCTCTCAGGGGCGCGCGATACATGATCGATCTCCGCGGGCGGGGATTGCGGGTCCCATTTTAACCGTTTTTCGTTCATATCCTACTCCCGAGTAACGTTCCTTCCGGCCGGTAGGTTCGTGCCTCGTGGCCCCCTCGGGTCCGGCCGGGGGCGGCCGGGCGTCGACAGCCGTGGACCGGGCCATCCCGCGAGCCGCCCCATATGTCAAACCTTGGGCGAACGCCGGTCCATCGCAGCACGAATATGACAAGCGGTTATGACAAACATCGCGCCTGCGAGCTTCGTCTTTCCGCACCGTCCGGCGGAACGCGAGGGAGTTCACGGCACCGCCGGCCCCAGGGTGTCACCCTTTGCGTACACTTCAGTCCTCGATCCGCTCATCCATGGGAAATGTCATGCACGCCGCGGCACTGCACAGCGCTCGCTCCGAAGACACCGGTTCCAGCGCAGCGGCGCAGAGCATC
>JAKADE010000490.1 GCA_021820785.1 Pseudomonadota bacterium | reverse complement strand
ATGAATTTCCCACTGCCCCTGAGCGTCGTGCGCGCCAGCATCCGCAGTGCGGCCGGGTCGTTGGCGCCGCAGATGCTCGCTCTGTACGGATTCGCGCACGGCGGGCAGGGCCACCGCGACCCGAAGTACGGCAGCGCGATCAACCAGTTGCTCGCCGATGACACCTTCAGGTGTCCAGCGGTGCTGGAGGCGCGCTGGCACGTCGCGGCGCACCACCCGGTTTATGAATATGAGTTCGATCATCCGCTGCCGGGCCATGCATTCGCGGTCCATTCCGCGGAGCTGCCGTACGTGTTCGGGGATTTTCCGACCCATGGGTTCGACGGCGCCCGCTTCAGCGCGCAAGACCGGCGGCTCTCGGGGCTGATCGAACGCTATTGGACGAATTTCGCCAGGACCGGCAATCCCAACGGGCCGGGGCTGCCCCCATGGCCGGCATTCGGCCACACGGGCCGATACGTCGAGGTCTTGGCCAACGGGCGGCTCGGCTACGCCAGCCACATCCGCCGCGCGCAATGCCGACTGTTCCGCCAAGTCGTGCTGGCGCGCATGTACGGCTCGCACTGATTGAATTCGCCGGGACCCTCACCGTCGGAGTGCTGAGCCCCGGATCAGCCGCTTCGGCGCAGGCGCCTGAGGCGAAAGTCGCTCATGATCTCCTGCGCGGCGTTGTGGCCCGGCGCACCGGTGACACCGCCGCCGGGATGCGTCCCCGATCCGCACAGGTACAGCCCGCGCAGGGGCCCGCGATAGTTTCCATACCCGAGCATCGGGCGGGCGGAGAACATCTGGTCGAGCTGCAGTCGGCCGTGGAAGATGTCCCCGCCGATCAACCCGAACGTGCGCTCCAGATCCAGAGGACTCATGATCTGACGTCCGAGCACGGATCGTTTGAAATTCGGGGCATGCTGGTTCACCGTCTCGATCATCAGATCGGCGACCTGCTCGCGGTGATCGTCCCAGGAGGCGCCGTTGGGCAATTCCGGCGCGACGTGCTGGCAGAACAGACTCGCCACATGCCCTCCGGGCGGGGCGAGCGAATCATCGAGGGTCGAGGGGATCACCATCTCGACGATGGGCTTGCGCGACCAGCCGCCGGTACGCGCATCGAAGTAGGCCTGCTCCATGTAGCCGAGCGTCGGCGCCAGGATGATGCCCGCGGTGTGGTGGTCGGCCACGGCGGTGCCCGGGAGGCAGGTGAAATCCGGCAACTCCGACAAGGCAACGTTCATGCGGAAGGTCCCCGATCCGCACCGCCACTGACCGATGCGCTCGAGAAACGGCTTCGGCAGGACCGCCGGGTCGATCAGACTGTGATACAGGAGCTTGGGATTGAGATTCGAGACCACCGCCGCCGCCCGTACGGTCTGTCCATCCGCAGTGACCACACCGACCGCGCGCCCCTGCTCCACGATCACTTCACGCACGCCGCAGCCGACACGGATGTCGACGCCGCGGGCCGCGGCCGACTTGGCCATCGCCTGGGTGATCGCGCCCATGCCGCCCACCGCATGGCCCCAGGCGCCCTTCTTCCCGTTCACTTCGCCGAAGCAATGGTGCAGCAGCACGTACGCCGATCCGGCGCTGTACGGACTGGCGTAGTGCCCGACGATGCCGTCGAAGCCATACAGCGCCTTGATCGGATCACTTTCGAACCAGTCATCGAGATAATCGCCGGCGGAGGTCGCAAACAGGCGCAGCAGTTCACGCCGCGAGTCCATGTCGAGTCGCCCGAGACGCGAACCGAGCCGCGCCGTACGAAGCAATTCGGGAATCGCTGCGGTCCAACTTCCCGACACCACATTCGGCGGAGTCTGCAGCACCAGCTCACGCAGCACGTCCGCGATTCTCTCGAGGCGCTCCCCGTAGCCTTCGAGCCGCTCGGCATCCGCGGCAGAAAATTTCGCGACTTCGCCCCGGGTACGCCCCGCACCGCTGCACAGATAGCGCCCATCGGCGGTCGGCAGGAAGTTGGCCAGCCTGCGCTCGACGATGCGCAGACCGTACTCGTGCAGCTTGAGGTCGCGAATCACCTTCGGATTGAGCAGCGACACGGTGTACGCAGCCACCGAGTTGCGAAAGCCCGGATGAAACTCCTCCGTGACCGCCGCGCCCCCGACCACCGGCCGGCGCTCGAGGACGGTCACCTTCAGTCCGGCGTGCGCCAGATAAGCGGCGCACACCAGCCCATTGTGGCCGCCCCCGACGACCACGACATCGCGGACCTCAGCGCTCATGGTGACGATGACTCCAACCCGGCTGCGGCGCCCGGGGCGCACGCGCCTCGGGAAGCGTCGCGCGCATGCGGCGCGCGAAGCTGCGCAGGCAGACCTCATTGGCGCCGAGCGGTCCGACGGTGTAGCTGTCCGAGGCCATGCCGGCCTGCACGCGCTCGATGAGCGTGGTGTCCTCGCGATTGACCTGCCGGTTGATCCGCCAGTTCAAATAGCGCGCCGCGCGCATCTCGCGCCGCTCATCGGGATGCACATACGCGATCTCTCGGATCAACGTCTCAGTGGGGGAAATCGGCACGAACTGCATGAAATCGACCTGGTCTGGATAAATGTCGAAGGCCACGTTGGGCCATAGCTTGAAGTAGATCCACAGCCGCTGGCGCGACGCGGGCAGATGCGCCACGGGCGGCAACAGCGACTGGTAGCGCGCCTCGGACCAATTGCTCGAGGGCGTCGCGCGCAAGTGCCCCCACATCTTGTCGATCCAGGGCTGCGCCTCGATGCCGTAGGTATCGCCGAAGAGCCGCGAGAGGCCCGGATGCGCCACCGGAATGTGCAGTCCGTCGGAGTAGTTGTCGGCGATGTTCTTCCAGTTCACGGGACGCGGGCGCAAGGTGACCCGTCCCTGCGGAACCAGCTCCTCGAGCCGGTATTCGGCGAGCTCCTGCAGGTACGGTGCCGCCATCTCGCGCACGCTCGGCGCACCGGGCGCGAACCGGACGAACACGAATCCGAAGAAGATTTCCTGCTCCAGCGAGACGAGCCCATGTCGCTGCCGGTCGAGGCCCTGGAAGGCATCGCGCTGCGGCAGAGCAATGAGACGTCCGTCGGTCGCGTAAGTCCAGGCGTGGTACGGGCACGTAATGCGCCGGCCGCAATGTCCCTTCGGACCATCGAGCAGGCGCGCGGCGCGATGCCGGCAGACGTTGTGGAAGCTACGGATCTCGCCGTCATCGCCGCGGACCGTGACGACACTCTGGCCGAGGAACTCAAACGTGTGGAAATCGCCGCGCTGCGGAATGTCGTTGACGTGGCAGACGAGCTGCCAGCTGGTGCGGAATATCCGCTCCCGCTCGAGGGCGAAGAACTCCGGATCACGATAGATCCAGGCAGGC
>JAKADE010000489.1 GCA_021820785.1 Pseudomonadota bacterium | reverse complement strand
ACGTCGGGGTGGTCTCGCTGGTGCGCGTCGTCAACGGCAGCGTCTCGACGGGGGAGAAGATCCGAGTGGTGTCCACCGGACGGGCACACCCGGTCGACCGGCTCGGCCGCTTCACGCCGAAGCCGATCGTCGAGCAGACGCTCGCCGCCGGTGACGTCGGGTTCATCGTCGCGGGCATCAAGGAAATCGACGGCGCGCCGGTGGGCGATACCATCACGCTCGAGAGCCGGCCGACCACCGAGGTGCTGCCCGGGTTCAGGCAGATCAAGCCGCGTGTGTTCGCGGGGGTGTTCCCGGTGAACTCCGAGGACTACGAGAGCTTCCGCGATGCGCTCGCCAAGCTGCGCCTGAACGACTCGGCGCTGCACTACGAGCCGGAGGTTTCCGGCGCGCTCGGGTTCGGCTTCCGCTGCGGCTTTCTCGGCCTGCTGCACATGGACATCGTGCAGGAGCGGCTCGAGCGCGAGTACCACCTCGATCTGATCACCAGCGCCCCGACGGTGGTGTACGAGGTCGCACGCACCGACGGGGACGTGGTCTACGTGGACAACCCCGCGAAGCTGCCGCCGCTGAACGAGATCGAGCAGATCCGCGAGCCGATCATCATCGCCAACATCCTGGTGCCGCCCGATCACGTCGGGGCGGTGCTGCAACTGTGCACCGAGAAGCGCGGCGTGCAGAAGAAGATGCTCTACCTCGGCACCCAGGTCTCGCTGCAGTACGAGCTGCCGCTCGCCGAGGTGGTGCTCGATTTCTTCGATCGGCTGAAGTCGGTGAGCCGCGGTTACGCCTCGTTCGATTACGAGTTCTCGCACTTCCAGGCCGCCCCGCTCGTGAAGCTCGACATCCTGATCAACGGCGAGCGGGTCGATGCGCTTTCGATCATCGTGCACCGAGACAATGCGTATCACCGCGGCCGCGAGCTGGTCGACAAGATGCAGGAGCTGATCCCGCGGCAGATGTTCGAGGTCGCCGTGCAGGCGGCGATCGGCAGCGCGATCGTCGCGCGCGCCACGGTCAAGGCGCTGCGCAAGAACGTGCTCGCCAAGTGCTACGGCGGTGACATCAGCCGCAAGCGCAAGCTGCTCGAGAAGCAGAAAGAGGGCAAGAAGCGCATGAAGCAGGTTGGCCGGGTGGAGATTCCCCAATCGGCGTTCCTCGCGGTGCTCAAAGTGGGCCGCAAGTAGCGTGCCGCCGCGATGTCCTCCGCCACGATTCCCTCGCTGCCCGGCAACGGACTGGCGCACTCGAGCGCCCAGTGTTGCCGGTTCGTGCCCAAACTCGTCAATGGAGCCGCCATGCCGTCTGTCGTGATGCAGCTGATCATCGTTCTGTCCTGGCTCGCCATTCCGGTCGGCTTGGTGTGCGTGATCGATGACTGGCTGGTCAAGCCGCGCCGGCTGCTCGCGGCCGAGCCGGCGCGCGAGCCGGCCTTCGTCGCCTGGTGCTACCGGGCGCTGCCGGTGCTGCTGGTGGCGGTGGTGCTGCGTATCTTCGCCGCCGAGGCGCTGAACTTCAGTGCCGTGCTGCTTTTGATCTCGGTGGTCACCGGCATCGTGTGGCTGATCGATGCGCTGGCGCTGTCGCGGCGGCGCGCCGCGGCGGCCATCGCCGCGGGCCGCGATCCGCAGGGCACGCCGGAGCCGACCACCGTCGACTATGCGCGCAGCTTCTTCCCCGTCGCCCTCGCGGTGCTCCTGGTGCGCTCGTTCCTGTTCGAGCCGTTTCGCATTCCGTCGGATTCGATGATGCCGACGCTGCTCGACGGGGACTTCATCCTGGTGGAGAAGTTCGCCTACGGGCTGCGCCTGCCGATCACGCACACCAAGATCCTCTCCACCGGTGAGCCGCACCGCGGCGACGTGGTGGTGTTCCGCTACCCGCCGAAGCCCACCGAGGACTACATCAAGCGCGTGGTCGGGCTGCCGGGCGATCATGTGGTGGTGGACCATGACCGCCTGACGATCAACGGGAAGAAGATCCCGCTGCGCATCGACGGGACGTACAACGACGGCTGCTACGAGAACATGCAGCTCGGCACCGAGGACCTCGGCCACCACGTGCACCACGTGCTGCTCTGCCCGGTGCCGCTCGAGGTCACCGCCGATCCGCTGCCGAGCTGCCCGCGGTCGGACGCGCGCGGGTACATCTGCGGTGGCAACCCGCCGCCGGATGCGCTGCCGCTGTTCGAGCAGAGTCTGGTCAAGATGGACGTCCCGGCCAAGCGCTACGTCATGATCGGCGACAACCGCGACAACAGTGACGACAGCCGGGTGTGGGGCTTCGTCCCGCAGCGCAATCTGGTCGGCAAGGCGACCTACATCTGGTTCAACTGGGACATCAACCGCAAGGGCGGTCCGATCTGGAGTCGGATCGGCAAGAAGATCAAGTAGCGGAGGTTGAGCGATGCGCCGAGAACGCGGGATCACTCTGATCGGCTGGCTGGTGTTGCTGACGCCGCTGGCGATCTGTCTGTATGCCGGGCTGCGTTTGGCTCCGGTGTACCTGAACTACATGAAGGTGTCGCACACGCTCGACGAGGTGAGCCGCCAGTTCGAGGGCGGCGGCGCCAGCGTGTTCAAGATCCAGACCTCCATCTCGAAGCATTTCGAGATCGACAGCGTCAATTATCCCACGGTGCAGGACGTGGCCATCCGGCGCAGCGGCACGGGTTACGAGGTCGAGGCCGCCTACGTCGCCTATGCGCCGCTGTTCGGCAACGTCACGCTGCGCGTGGCGTTCGACAAGTCCGTACACGTGAGCGGCGGTGGATAAAGCAGAGTGGCCCGAGCGCTGGGTGCGCACGCACCTGAAGCATACGCCGGTGGATGCGGCGCTGTTTCGTGCCGCGCTGACGCACCGCAGCGCCTCGGGTCCGAACAACGAGCGGCTGGAGTTTCTCGGCGACTCGGTGCTGAATCTGGTGATCGCGCGGCATCTGTTCGCGCGCTTCGCCCAGGCCGACGAGGGTGATCTCAGTCGCCTGCGGGCCCGGCTGGTCAGCGCCGAGCCGCTCGGCGAGGTGGCTGCCCGGCTCGGCATCGGCGAGGTGCTGCAGCTGGGCCCCGGGGAGCTCAAGAGCGGCGGCTTTCGCCGCCAGTCGATCCTCGCCGATGCCTTCGAGGCGCTCTGCGGGGCGCTGTTTCTCGATGCCGGGCTCGAGGCGGCTGGCGAGTTCATCCTCGCCTCGCTCGCGGCGCACATCGAGGCACTGCCGCCGCCGGCGGCGCTGAAGGATCCGAAGACCCGCCTGCAGGAGTACCTGCAGTCGCGCGGGCTCGCGCTGCCGCATTATGCGGTCGAGCGCATCGAGGGCGAGCCGCACGCCCAGACTTTCGAGGTCAGTTGTGCGG
>JAKADE010000488.1 GCA_021820785.1 Pseudomonadota bacterium | reverse complement strand
TCGATTCAACGACTTAAGGCAACGACTCGAGATAATCGGCCACGGCACGCATCTGCGAGCCGTGCAGGGTCTGGGCAACACCGTGCATGATCGCGACGTTGCGCATGTTGTTCTGGAAGGACTGCAGCTGCTTCAGGATGTACTCCGCATGCTGGCCCGCCAGACGCGGGAACTGGGCGCTGCCGAGTGCCTGCGGTCCATGACATGCGGCGCAGGCAGGCACTCCCTGGGTGGGAATCCCGTTCTCGTAGATCGCTCGTCCCCGCGCGATGATCGCCTCCGGATGCGGCGTGCCGGGACCGGCAGTCTGGCTCGAGAAATACTTCGCCAACGCCTCGATGGTCGGATCGGACAGCTGGTTCGCCATCCCCCACATGTAGGCGACCGCGTACGGATCGCCGCGGGTCTCGGCGCGAAACTGCTTCAGCTGCTGCTCGAGGTACCAGGCCTTCTGCCCGGCCAGCCGCGGAAACATCGGGTTGATGCTGTTGCCGTCGACACCGTGGCAGGTGCCGCACACTGCGATTGCCAGCTGCGGGGCCTGCTGCGGCGGCGTCGGGGCGCCCTGGGCACCGCTCGGCAGACTCACGGCCGTGAGCACCGCGGCCGAAGCGGCCAGCACCGCCCGACGCATCCAAATCCTTACCGTATGGCTCATGTTCATGGCTCCCACCTCAGAATGCGTACCAAAGCAAGGCGTACACGCTGTCGTTGTCCGAGGCGTTACGCCCCGCGCCATCGTAGTTGGTCGTGCCGCCGTTGAACCGGTTGTAGTGGGTGTACTGAAGCGCGAGTTTGACGTTCAGCCAGGGCAGGTAGTCGACCTGGGCCACGAAGCCGTCGGTATCCGGTGAACCATTCGCGCTGGTCGTGACCCCGGGACCATTCGTCGAGTTCGGCGGGTACAGGACGCTGTCGACGGTGCCGGTGGTGGAGAACCAGGCGAGCTGTCCACCGTACTGGCGGCGGTAGTAGTAGCTCGCCCAGATCCGGTTCGTGGTCAGTGAGTCGTCACGGTTGGCCGAAGCGCCGTTGAGGAAGCTCGCGATCAGATGCATCTTCTCGTGGATGCTGGTACCGGCCACGGTGACGATGTTGTTCTCGCCGACGTACTGATACTGGAAGTCCTCGGCCACGTCGAAGAAGCGGTTGTCCGGTCCCTGCAGCGGCTGTCCTGCACCGGGATGCAGCTTGAAGTCCGCGCCATAGGTACCTACTTCGAGCGAGTTCGCGCCCCAGTCATATTCGTAGGCCGCACGCCAGTACGGCGCGAGCCCCTCGATCACGTTGCTGAAGCTCCCATCGAGAGGTCCGGCCTGCCCGGTGAGCTGATTGGTCTGCCCCTGGGGTGCGGAGCGGTAGCCGCCGAACTCCAGGTACAGCGACTCATCGAAGTACAGGTATGCCGTCAGCCCCGCGACGCTCTGTGCCAGTGCACCATCGATCTGAGTCCCTGCGAGCGGTGAGACGACCGCGTTGCTCGTCGCATAGGGGAAGCCCCACGCCGGAACACTGTTCCAGAGATCCTGGACGGTGGGGTTATTGTTCAGCGAGACGCCGTACGTCAGCGTGTTCTTTTCCGGCAGGACCACGAGGTCCGCGAAGCGCAGATCGGTGTTGTCGATGCCGATCGTGCCGCTGTCGTTGCCGTAGGTGAGCTGCGAGAAGACCCCGAAGTGCGGCGCGATCTTGCCCGCGTAGAACAGACTCAGCTGCTGCGGGAAGCCCGCGGTGCCATTCTGCGTCAGTCCCGGAGCGGCCGGATTGCTGGTGTCCGGCAGACGCTTGCTGAGCGAGGTGTAGGACACCTGGGTCATGATCGAGAACGTCGGCAGCTGCGAGAGCGACAGCAGCTGCTGACGGTCGCTGTTCACCGCGCGCACCTGCTTGAGGTTGTCGAGCACGTAGCCATTGGCCTTGAAGACACGGCCAAAGTGCGTCAGCTCGGGGAACACCGTGTGGCAGGCTGCACAGGCCATTCCGGTCTGGCGCGCGAAGCTCGGAACGGCCTGAGCCGCCGGCGCGAGCAGCACGCCAGCGGCGAGCGCCGCTACGCCCAGGTGAAATCTTGTCGGGACTCGCATCTCATTCCTCCCATCCGCCATGTCCGGCGGAAACGGACGCACGATACGAGCTTAGGGCGCATAAGGAGAAGCCGCAAACGCCGCTATGGCGTTTCGCAAAACCGAAGATCGCGGCGCGCCAGTTGGCAATTATCAGTCGCGGCGCCGATGACGCTCAGCGCGGCGGATGCGGGGCGTGAAAGGGGCGCGCGGGCGCCGGATGGAAGGCGGGGTGATAGGCCGGATGATAGGCCGGCGGCGCTGCCGCGCCCGGTGTGAACTGCGGCGCGACGGGGCGGTACATCGGCGGGGGCGAGTGCGGCGGTGCGTACGTATTGCGGAAGCGGAACACGGGGCTCGGCCGCTGGGGCGCGATGCGGGTCTGCGCCCGATACATCGGCGGCGCCGAACGCCACTGTGGCGCGGGGGCGAAGCCGGGCCGCACCGCACCCGGAGCATAGCGGCCGGTCAGCGGCACCGTCCGTTGCGACCAGGCGTGCCGGGGCATCGCGGCCGGCAGCACCGGTGCGAACCTTCGCGGCAGCCCCAGCGGAGGACTGCGCCGGTCATTCGGCGCGGCGGCCCAGCCGGGCCGGCCGGCTCGATAAGACAGCGGCGCGCGTGCCATCGGGCGCGGCAGGGGCGGCGGTCCGCTCTGCTGCGCCGGCGGCCGGGCTGCCGGGACGATATCCGGTGCCAGGCGCACCGCGGCCGCCGGGGTGTTCGAGCGCAGCCGCTCCCACTGCATTGCGCTCAACGGGCGTCCGCCATTGGCGCGGATCAGTGCCTGCTGCCGATCGAACGAGACCGCGGCGCGCGCCGGCAGCAGCCGCGCCACGACCGGCCGGTGAGTCAATTGCCGCGGTGGCACCTGCAGCATGCGGATCCGCGAGCCGAAGACACTCAGGCGCGTCGGCGTCACCGCCGGCGCATCGGGGGTCAGACGCAGATCGCGCAGACCGCGTCGCGTGAAGTCGATGCGATGGGCATCGGCGGCCTGGGAAGCGCTGAACGCGGTGCGGGGCACCGCCGTGATGGCCCCGTGAATGTCCCGATTGCCGTAGCGCAGGTCGGCGCCGCCGCGGCGGTAAGCCGCGGCGACGTCGGCGGAATTCAGATCGCGGGCGTTCGCCAGGTTGACGTCGCGCACGTACGCACCGCTCACCGCGTACCCGGGCAGGTAGACATCGTGGGGCCCGAGCGGCAGCCAGCCGACATGCGGGCGCATGCGCGGGCCGGACTGCGGGCCGCGAACCGAGCCCCGAGGCGGCGGCCCGGCGGCCCCACCGCGG
>JAKADE010000487.1 GCA_021820785.1 Pseudomonadota bacterium | reverse complement strand
GTACTCGAAGAACACGCTGAAGTTGCGGTAGTCCCAGCGAGTGATCGGCGGACGGCCGACGGCCGGATAGCGCTTCTCGGGGGTGCCGAAGCGCTGCTCCACCTGGTGCATGGTCTGGCTGCGGTGGGGGTGGGGGACGGAAGTGGGCGCAACGTGCAGCTGGCCGTTGATGACCACGGTTTCGGCCGCAGCCGTGGCGCTCACCGCGCAGGCCGCCAGCACTGCCAATAGAACTCGAGCGCGCATCGCAGGTCCTCCCGCGGCGGACTATACACCCCGCGCCGCGCGCTCCAAGGGCGGGGGCGCGCCCGAGGCGCAAAATTGTGATCCAGTCACCAGCTGCCTGGCGTGCCGCGTTCGCACGACGCGCCGCCCGAGCGTCCCGTGCAGAGTGCGCCTCGGGCGCGCCCCGGCTGCCGCGCGCGGCGCCCGCTGTTCCGGGCGCTCACGCCGAGCGGCGCTTCATGGTTAAATCCACAGATGTTCCACCCGCTGTCACTGTTCGTCGGCCTGCGCTACGTGCGCGCCCGCTCGCACAAGTTTTTCGTCTCCTTCATCACCTGGACCTCGCTCGCCGGGGTGTGCGTGGGGGTCGCGGCGCTGATCGTCGTGCTCTCGGTGATGAACGGCTTCGAGGGCGACCTGCGCACCCGCCTGCTCGCCCTCGACGCCGATGCGCGCGTGGTGGTGAGCCCCTCGGTCGAGAGCGCCGCGCCGCCGCCGGCGGCGGTCTGGGCGCGCCTCGCGCGACAGCTCAGTCACGTGCCCGGCGTGACGGGTGTGGCGCCGTTCGTGCAGTCGCAGGCGCTCGCGGTGCGCACGCCGCAGATGCTGCCGGTGCTGCTGCGGGGCGTCGATCCGGCGGCCGAGCCGCACGTGACGCGACTGGCGCGGGTCAGCACGGCGGGATCGCTGGCGGCCCTGAAGCCGGGCGCCGACCGGGTGATTCTCGGGGAAGTGATCGCCGAGGAGTTGGGCCTCGGGCCCGGCGACCGCATCACGCTGCTGATCCCGGGAGTGAGTGCCGGCGGACTGCCGACCCCGACGCTGCACCGCTTCACCGTGGCCGGGGTGTTCTCCGTGGGCCTCGCCGACAGTGACGCGACCCTGGTGTACGGCAACATTGATGACGTGCGCGGACTGCTGCCCGGCGGCGGCCTCGACCAGGGATTGAGGATTCGCTATCGCAATGCGCTCGATGCCCCGGCGATCACCGCGCGGGTGCGCGCGCAGTTGCCCAAGGGCTTCTCGGTGATCGACTGGACCGAAGACAACGCGGCGTACTTTCGTGCCATCCGCATCGAGAAGACGATGATGTCGCTCATCTTGCTGCTGATCGTGGCGGTGGCCGCCTTCAACATCGTTGCCATGCTGGTGATGGTGGTGACCGACAAGCGCACCGATATCGCAATCCTGCGCACGCTCGGGGCATCCCCGGCGCGGGTGCTCGCCATCTTCCTCATCCAGGGTCTGACCATAGGCTGGCTCGGCGTCGGCCTCGGCGTCGGGCTCGGACTCACCCTGGCATTTCACGTCAACGCGGTGGCGAGCTTCCTCGAGCACACCTTCGGCTTCCAGATTTTCAACTCCAGCGTCTACTACATCACCACCATTCCCTCGGTGGTCAGCTGGAGCAATGTGACCGTGATCGGCCTCGCTGCGCTCGCACTGACGGCGGCCGCGACGGTCTATCCGGCCGTGCGCGCCGCGCGGGTCGCGCCGGCCGAAGCGCTGCGCTACGAGTGAGGCGCGGATGTTCAACAGCTATGAATGGTTGATCGGCACCCGGCACCTGCGCTCGACCCACCGGCGCGGCTTCGTGTCGTTCGTCGCAGTCATGTCGGTGTGCGGCCTGGCGCTCGGCGTCGCCACGCTCATCGTGGTGCTCTCGGTGATGAACGGCTTTCAGCGCGAGCTGCGCAGCCGCATCCTCGACGTGACCGCGGATGCGACCCTCATGGGGCTGCGCGGCTCGATCGGGGATTGGCGCGCCGTCGAGCAGCGGGTGCGCACCGAGCCGGACGTGCAGGCCGTCTCGCCCTACGTGCAGCAGCAGGCGCTGCTGACGCACGGGCAGTACATCGCCGGGGCGGCGGTGCGCGGCATCGAGCCGGCGCAGGAGACGCATGTGACCGCACTGGCGCGGCACCTGGAGCACGGGGACCTCGCCGACCTGCGTCCGGGCGGCTATCGGGTGATCCTCGGGGTGGACCTGGCCCGTGCGCTGCACGTGCGGGTCGGCCAGTCGGTGGTGCTCATTGCACCGGAGGGCATCGCGACGCCCGCCGGGCTGATGCCGCGCATGCGCCGCTTCCGGGTCGCCGGGCTGTTCCACTCGGGGATGTATCAGTACGACCGCCAGCTCGCGCTGGTGGACCTGACCGATGCGGCGCGTCTGTTCGCCGTCGGATCGGGCCGCGTGACCGGACTGCGCATGAAGCTCTCCGATCCCTGGCGGGCGCCGACCACGGTCCGCCGCATCGCGTACTCCCTCGGCGGCGCCGGCTACTACGTCAGCGACTGGACCGATCACCTGGCGAACTTCTTCCGCTCCATCCAGATCACCAAATCGATGATGTTCATCATCCTCTCGATGATCGTGGGCGTCGCGGCGTTCAACATCGTCGCGACGCTGGTGATGATCGTGAAGGAGAAGCAGTCCGATATCGCGATCCTGCGTACCCTCGGTGCCGAGCCGCGCAACATCCTGGCGGTGTTCGCCATCCAGGGGCTGCTGATCGGGGCCGCCGGCACACTGCTCGGCGCAGGTCTCGGGATCCTCATCGCCCATCATCTGCAGAGTCTGGTCGGGGCACTCGAGCGGCTGCTGCACACCCAGTTTCTCAATCCGAAGGTGTATTACATGAGCGAGCTTCCCGCGTACGTCGAGGGACTCGACGTGATGCGCGTGTGCGCCGTGGCGTTCCTGCTGTGTGCGCTCGCGACGATCTATCCGGCATGGCGCGCCGCGCGCACCGCGCCGGCCGAGGCGCTGCGCCATGAGTGAGACGGTGCTCGAAGCCCGCGACGTGCGGCGCAGTTTCGTGGAGGGTTCCACGACCCTCGAGGTGCTCACGGGCGTGGCGATCGAGGTGCGCACCGGAGAGCGGCTCGCCATCATCGGGGCGTCCGGTTCGGGCAAGACCACGCTGCTGCAGATCCTCGGCGGGCTGGATCGGCCGAGTCACGGACAGGTGCTGATCGGCGGACGGGACATCCACGCGCTCAGCGAGCGCGAGCGCGCCATGCTGCGCAACCGGACGCTCGGCTTCGTCTACCAGTTCCACCACCTGCTGCCGGAGTTCTCGGCGCTCGAGAATGTGGCAATGCCGTTGCTGGTGCGGCGCGAGAAGGTGGCCGAGGCG
>JAKADE010000486.1 GCA_021820785.1 Pseudomonadota bacterium | reverse complement strand
CTGCCGCTCCGGTGCGCAAGTAAGTCAAGGTCAACGCACCTTTGATTGAACTACTTCGGATGCGCAAGACGTGCCCCGCAGCTGCGGGGCACGTTCTCGAATGCCGAATCCCGGTGCGCCGCGCGCCGGTTGTGAGGAGCTGTCGAAAATGGCGATGAATGTCGGAAGCTCGGACGAAGAACCGGGCGTGATGGCCACCATCAACACGACGCCGCTGGTCGACGTCATGTTGGTGCTGCTCATCATCTTTCTCATCACGATCCCCGTGATCACCAAGACGGTCCCGGTGAAGTTGCCGAAGGCGAATAACATCCCGACGCACACCAAGCCGCAGGACATCACGATCGCGGTGACCAAGAACGGGGACATCTTCTGGAACAACACCGCGGTGCAGAGCGACACGGTGCTGCTGCAGAAGATCGAGCAGGTGGCCGTGCTGACGCCGCAGCCGTCGATCCACATCCGTGGCGACCGCGACGCGGACTACAAGTCGATCGGGCACGTTCTGTACGAGTTGCAGCGCGGCGGCATGGTGAAGGTCGACTTCATCACCGAGCCGCACGCGAACGCGCTCAGCGCGCAGTGATCATTTTTTATCGGGGCCCGAGGGCGCTCGAGGAGATTTGAAGTTATGGCCATGTCGACGGGATCCAGCTCTGGGCCGATGGTCGAGATCAACACCACGCCGTTGATCGACGTCATGCTCGTGCTGTTGGTGACCCTGATCATCACGCTCCCGGTGATGACCCACTCGGTGAAGATGGATCTTCCGCAGAACCAGCATCAGCCGCCGAGCAAGCCGCCCGAGGTGATCAACCTCAGCATCGACTTCGACGGCACCATCACCTGGAACGGCACCGTGGTGCCGAACATGCAGGTGCTGGACGGGTACTTCGCCAGCGAGTCGGTGAAGGATCCGCAGCCGGAGATCCACTTGAACCCCGATGGCATGGCCAAGTACGGCATCGTGGCGCGGGTGCTGGCGGATGCTCAGCGCAACCGAATGACCAAGATCGGTTTCGTCAACACTTCCGAATTCGCGCAGTAGGCGCGTGTGAAGAACTCAGCTATGCGAGAGAGTTTCATGAAGTTCAAGGGCATTGTTGCGGCAGCGGCGCTCGGCGCCATGCTCGTGGGTGCGGCGAGCGTTCTGCACGTGACGTCGGCGTATGCGGCGGCTCCGTCGAAGACGATCAGCCGCCCGGTGGCGCTGAAGCTGCAGGCAGCGCAGAAGGCGATTCAGGCGGGTAACTACGCGGCGGGCGAGGCGGACCTCGACCAGGTATCGGCGATGCCCGATGCGCACAAGAGCCCGTACGCGATGCACATCCTGAACCAGCTGTATGTGTTCGCGTACGAGAAGACTCACAACTACAGCAAGCTCGCACCGAAGCTCGAGGCGCTGCTGACGGATCAGTACGTGACGCCGGCGCAGACGCAGCAGTTCACGGTGGCGCTGGCGCAGATCTATTACCAGCTGCACAACTACCCGAAGGCGATCGAGTACGGCACCCAGGCGATCCAGAAGCACTACGCCGGGGCGCAGATGCAGACGCTGGTCGGCCAGGCGTACTACCTGCAGGGCAACTGGAAGCAGACCATCGCCTATGAGCGCGGGCTGGCGAACGCGGCCATCAAGGCCGGCAAGAAGCCGAGCCAGCAGTCGCTGCAGCTGATCCAGAGCTCGTGCATGAAGCTGCACGACCAGGGCTGCCTGCTGAATGCGCTCGAGCAGCTGGTTGTCTACTACCCGCAGCGCCAGTACTGGCAGTACCTGCTGTTCCAGACGTTCAAGAGCATCAAGAGCGATGCGAACCTGCTCGAGGCCTACCGGCTGGCCTTCGAGGTGGGCGTGATGCAGCAGGCACACGAGTTCAACACCTATGCCGAGCTCGCCATCGAGGCTGGCTCGCCGGGTGAGGCCGAGCAGGTGCTGACTGCGGCGCTGAAGAACAACGTGTTCACCGATCCGCATGCCAAGGCGAAGGCCGAGCGCATCCTGCAGGATGCCCAGAAGCGCGCCGCATCGGATCAGAAGACGCTCAGCCACACCGCGGAGCTCGCGGCCAAGCAGCCCAAGGGCGACTCGGACGTGCGGGTCGGTCTGGCGTACTACGGCTATCAGCATTACCACAAGGCGGTGCAGCTGATTTCCCAGGGCATTGCCAAGGGCGGTCTGACCCGTCCGGCGGAGGCCCATCTGCTGCTCGGGATCGCGCAGCTGAAGGCGGGCAACAAGGCCGCCGCGCTGAATGCGTTCAACAGCGTCAAGGGCGACCCGACGCTTCAGCGTCTGGCCGAGCTGTGGAGTCTCAAGGCGAAGTCGGCGGGCTGAGGCCCGCCGACCTGGCCGACTGATCGATCAGGAGGAATTGCATGGCGATTAAAGCCGGGGACCGCATGCCTGCGGGCGTGCTGAAGACGATGAGTGCGGAAGGACCGAAGGATCTCACCAGCGAGGAGCTCTTCAAGGGCAAGAAGGTGGTGCTGTTCTCCGTTCCGGGAGCGTTCACGCCGACCTGCGATGCGAAGCACCTTCCGGGCTTCGTGCAGCTGGCCGATCAGATCCGCGCCAAGGGCGTGGACACCATCGCCTGCATGGCGGTGAACGACGTGTTCGTGATGAATGCCTGGGGGAAGGCCTCGGGCGTGGCGGACAAGGTGCTGATGCTCGCCGACGGCAATGGCGATTATGCCAAGGCCCTCGGTCTGGAGCTCGATGCCCGCGGCTTCGGCCTGGGGCTGCGCGGTCAGCGCTTCGCGCTGGTGATCGATGACGGTGTCGTGAAGTACGCCAACATCGAAGCGCCGGGGCAGTTCAAGGTGTCCGCCGCGGAGCACGTCCTCAGCCAGCTCTGAGTGCGCTCGCAGCGGCACGTGCCGCAGTGAAAAACAAAGGGGGTTCGCCGCGAGGCGAACCCCCTTTTTCGCTGCGGGTGTCGGCCGGCGTCAGCCGAGCAGTTTCTGCAGCTGCGGGACGATCTCGAACAGATCCCCGACGAGACCGAGATCCGCGACCTCGAAGATCGGCGCATCCGGGTCCTTGTTGATCGCCACGATGGTGCGGGCGTCCTTGATGCCCGTCAGGTGCTGGATGGCCCCGGAGATCCCGATGGCGATGTACAGCTCCGGGGCGATGATCTTGCCCGTCTGGCCGACCTGCAGCTCATTCGGCGCATAGCCCGCGTCCACCGCGGCACGTGAAGCGCCGACGGCCGCCCCGAGGGTGTCGGCGAGACCGTAGAGCAGCTGGAAGTTCTCCGCGCTGCCGAGTGCCCGGCCGCCCGAAACCACCCGCGCGGCGGTCTGCAGGTCGGGGCGGTCGCTGCGCGCGGCGGAGACCGACACGAAGCGGGTGTGGCTCGGCGGC
>JAKADE010000485.1 GCA_021820785.1 Pseudomonadota bacterium | reverse complement strand
AAGGGGCGGAGCTGCTGTTGTATCCGACCGCGATCGGCACCGAACCGCCGCCGGCGCTGCCGGTGGATTCGCGCGCACATTGGCAGCGCACGCAGCAAGGCCATGCCGCGGCGAATCTGACGCCGCTGATCGCCGCCAACCGCTATGGCCTGGAGCGCTCGCTGCAGGACCCCGAAGGACTCTACATCCGCTTCTACGGCTCGTCCTTCATCACCGATGCGCTGGGAGCGAAGATCGCCGAGGCCGGCGAATCGGGCGATGCGGTCCTCACGGCCGACTTCGATCTGGATCAGACCGCGAGCCTGCGCGACAACTGGTTCGTGTTCCGCGACCGGCGCCCCGAGCTCTACGGGGCGCTCGTCACGTACGACGGACGGACCCGGTGAGCGCCTCGGGCCTTGCCCGGCGCGGCGCGGGCCGCGTCGCCCTCGTGGGTGCGCGCGCCGCACGAGGACTCGATGAGGACATGCCGGCACTCGAGGCGGCGGCGGCCGCCGCCGGGCTCGTCGCTGACGTGCGCGACTGGGACGATCCGGCGGTGCGCTGGTCGGACTACGACCTTGCGCTGCTGCGCTCGACCTGGGACTACACCGATCGGCTCGAGGAGTTCCGCGGCTGGCTCGCGCACGTGTCACGCCAGACCCGTCTGCACAACCCCGAACCGGTGGTCGCCTGGAATACCGACAAGCACTACCTGCGCGATCTGGCCGCGCTCGGCCTGCCGGCGGTCCCGAGCGCATTCATCGAGCCCGACGAGCCGGCGCGGGCGGCGATCGAGCGGTTCCTCGCCGAGCAACCCTGTGCGGAGTTCGTGATCAAGCCGACGGTCGGGGCCGGTTCGCGCGGTGCGCGCCGCCTCGGGCGCGCGCAGCTGAAGGAGGCGAGTGCGCACGCGGATGCGCTGCTCGCCGCCGGGCGCAGCGTGCTGCTGCAGCCGTACCTGGAGGCGGTGGACCGCGACGGGGAGACGGCGCTGTTGTTCTTCGGCGGGCAGTTCAGCCATGCCATCCGCAAAGGGCCCCTGTTGCGCCCGAACGCCGATCCGACGCGTGCGCTGTTCGCCCCGGAGCACATCACGGCGCGGACCCCGCAACCGGCGGAACGGGCCGTCGCCGAGCGGGTGCTCTCGGCGCTTCGCGATGCGGGACGTACGCCCGAGCCGCTGCTCTATGCGCGCGTCGACCTGCTGCGCGATGCGGCCGGTGCGCCGTTCGTGCTCGAGCTGGAGCTCGCCGAGCCGTCGTTGTTCCTGGGGTTCGCCGCTGGCGCGGCCGAGAGGTTCGCGCAGCAGATTGCCGCCGCGGTCCGGGCCGGCTGAATTCCTCATCAGGAGACGCCGGTCCGCCTCCAGAAGAGCAGGCGGTTGTGCGCCGGCATGGCGCAGTCCTTAAGGAGCGTCAGCCCGGCGGCGCGGGCCAGGGCATCGACCGCCTCGAAGTCGCGCACGCCGCTCTCGCTCGAGCGGGCTTTCAACCAAGCGTCGAACGCCGCGTTGCTCTCGCTGGTGAATGTCCCGCCGTAGTTGAAGGGCCCGTAGACGGCGAGCAGTGCGTCGGGGGCGAGGACGTCCGGCAGTGCCGCGAATAGCGCGCACACGTGAGCCCAGCTCATGATGTGCAGCGTGTTCGCCGTGAACAGCGCGTCCCATCGGAGCGCGGGCCAGGGACCGGCGACATCGAGCGGCAGTGGCGGCGGGAGGTTCGCCAGCGCGGCCTCCTCGAGCCACGCGCGCACACCTGTGAGGTGAGCGGGCAATTCGGAGGTCTGCCAGATCAGATGCGGCATTGCGGCGGCGAAGTGCACCGCGTGCTGGCCGGTGCCGCTGCCGATTTCAAGGACGCGCTGCCGGTCGGCGAAGTGCCGCCGCAGGGCCTCGAGGATCGGCTCGCGGTTGCGCGCGCAGGCTTCGGAGTAGGGCTTCGGCTCGGGCATCAGCGCATGATAGCGAGGCGCGGCACAAACGGGCGCACCGGGCGTGCGATACTCAGGATCATGATCGAAGGCGCCTGTCACTGCGGGGCAGTCCGCTGGAGTTATCGGGGCGAACCGGACAGTGCCACGGCCTGCAATTGCACGGTTTGCCGCCGGTATGCGGCGCTCTGGGCCTATGACTTCCAGGACGAGCGCATCGGGGTCTCGGGCCGGACCGGCTGCTACGTGCGCGGTGAGTCGATTGGCTTCCACTTCTGTGCGGTGTGCGGGGTGCTGGCCTACTGGCGCGCGCTCGCAGCCGGTCCCGATGGCCGGCGCAGGATCGCGGTCAATCTGCGCCTGGCCGAGCCGCGCGCGACGGCGGCCATCCCGGTGAAGCGCGTCGACTGGCTCGAGGAGTCCGGGCCACTGCCGAGCGATGGCCGGTGCGTCGCGGCCTATTGGGTCTGAACGGAGGCTTCGCATGATCACCTTTCGCGATCGGCTGACCCGCGGTGCGAGCCGCACGGGGTGGCTCGAGAGCCGCCACACGTTCTCCTTTGCCGACTACCGCGATCCGGATCACATGGGCTTTCGCAGCCTGCGCGTGATCAATGAAGATCGGGTGGTGCCGGGGGCGGGTTTCCCGACGCATGCCCACCGTGACATGGAGATCCTCTCGTACGTGCTCGAGGGCGCCCTCGAGCATCGCGACAGCCTCGGTCACGGCACGCAGATCCGCCCCGGGGAGCTGCAGCGCATGAGCGCGGGCACCGGCATCCGCCACAGCGAGTTCAATCCCTCGGCGAGCGAGCCGGTGCATTTCCTGCAGATCTGGATCATTCCGGCCGAGACGGGCCTGACGCCCGGATACGAGCAGCGCGCATTCGCGCCCGAAGGGCGGCGCGGGCGGCTGCAGCTCGTCGCGTCCCCGGACGGCACCGAGGGTTCACTCACCGTGCATCAGGACGTGCGGGTGTACCTCGCCAACGTGTCGCCGGGGGAGAGGATCGAGCACGCCATTGCACCGGGGCGCGGGCTCTGGCTGCAGGTGGCCCGGGGCATCGCGGCTCTGAACGGCACCGAGATGCGCGCCGGCGACGGCGCAGCGGTGCAGGCGCAGGCGACGGTGACGATCGAGGCCGATACCGACAGCGAAGTGCTGCTGTTCGACCTCGCCTGAGCGCGCGGCGCGCCCGTCAGCCCGGTGCGCTGGCCGGCTGGAGGCACTGCACGCTGAACAGTCCCTCGGCATCCGTCCACAGGTGGCTGACCGCAAGGCCGGCGCGTGCGGCAATGTGCGCGAAGGATTCGGGCGAGTACTTGCAGCTGAGCTCCACGCGCATCGCCTCCCCGGCGGCGAAGTGGACGCGGTGTCCGCCGACGCTGACCTCCTGCTCGCAGCGGCTGACGATGTAGGTCTCGATCCGCTCCCGCTCAGGGTGGTAGCGCGCGCGGTGGCGGAA
>JAKADE010000484.1 GCA_021820785.1 Pseudomonadota bacterium | reverse complement strand
TCTCCGGGGTGGATGAATTCCACTCCGGCATGCAGGGCGAGGCACGGCAGCGGGCATTCAAGGAGCGGCTCACGCATCTGCTCGAGGCCCACGGGCTGCGCGCGGCCGCCGCTCCGGTGCGCGCCGTAGACGACGCGTTGCGGCCGGAGGGTCCGACCTTCAATTTCTTCGGCGCGACCCCGGATGTCTGGATCGGGCGGCTGTGGCCGAGGGGCAGGGCCTGGGACAATGGTCTCTCGACGGCCACGCTGGCGGACAATTTCTGCAACCGCTGGTCGGGTGGCCTGAATTTTCTGCAGCACCGCTACAGCGGCTCGGAGGTGTCCATCGATCCGGCCGGCAACGTGTTCCCCTGCTGCATCAAAACCCGTCTGCCGATCGGCAATCTGCTCGAGGATGAGTTGATTGCCATCCTCGATTCGCTGGCCGCGGAGCCGGCGTACGCGGCGATCTCCGCCGGGCATCCGCAGCGCATGGGGCTCGCCTACGGGTGGAGCGAAGCGCAGTTCGTCGCCGCCTCGAGCACGCACACTCCCAAAGGCGAGCCGTACGCCAACCTGTGCATCGGCTGCGACCGGTTTCATCAGGCCGTCCTAGGCCCGGTGATCGAAGCGGCCCGGGCCCGTCGCGCCGCCGCCCGGGGCGCGCACCGATGAGAACCCGGGCGCTGATGTTCGCCGCAGCCGCCGCGGTTCTGCTGGGATTGCTCGCCCTGCGGCCGGCGTCGGCCGGCACCTGGCAGAGCGTGCTCGAGCGGGCGCGCGGCCAGCATGTCTATTTCGATGCGTGGGGCGGAAGTGAGCGCTTCAATGCGTACATCGCGTGGGTAGGGCGTCAGGTCGCGGCTTGCTGCGACGTGACACTGCGCGAGGTGCCGCTGCAGGACACTTCGCAGGCCGTGACGCAAGTCCTCGCGCAGAAGGCCGCCGGCCAGAACCGCAACGGAACCATTGATCTGATCTGGATCAACGGCCCGAATTTCTACGAGCTGAAACGCCGCGGCCTGCTCTACGGTCCGTTCGCGCAACGTCTGCCGAACGATCGGCTCGTGAGCCACCGCGACCGCGAGTTGCGCTACGACTTCACCGTGCCGGTGGACGGGTACGAGTCGCCGTGGCGCACCGCGCAGCTGGTGTTCGTCTATGACTCGGCGTACGTCAAACACGTTCCGCTCGACATTCGTGCCTTTCCCGCCTGGGCGCGACGCCATCCCGGGCGGTTCACGTTTCCCCAGGTCGAGAATTTCCTCGGTGTTGCGTTCCTCGAGCAGGCCCTCTATGCGCTCGCTCCGGACCCGTCGGTGCTGCAACGGCCGGTGACCCCGGCGGCGTTCGCCCAGGCGACCGCACCGCTCTGGGCGTGGTTTGCGCAGCTGCGGCCCTTCCTGTGGCGCCACGGTCGGGAGTACCCGGCGAGCGGTCCGGCTGAACGGCAACTCCTCGAGGATGGGGAAATCGATCTGATGCCCTCGTTCAATCCGGCATCGGCCGCGGTCGACGTCGCCGCCGGGCGGCTGCCGAAGAGCGTGCGTGCGTTTGTCCTCGCGGGCGGCACGCTCGGCAATGCGAGCTTCGTGGCGATTCCGTACAACGCGGCACACAAGGCGGGAGCGATGGTCGTGGCGAACTTTCTGCTCTCTCCCAGAGCGCAGGTCCGGGCGGGGGAGATCCGCGCCCTCGGCGGACCGACCGTGCTCGATCTGGCGAAACTCACCCCGGCGCAGCGTGGCGCATTTCGCGCCCAGGCGAACAATCCCTGGCTGCCGCCGGCGGCGGCGCTCGGCCATGTGCTGCCCGAACCGCATCCATCATGGGCCGTACGGCTCGCGGCGGCGTGGGAGCGGCGCTACACACCGTGACGTACGGCCGGGGAGTCGCAGCACAGCCGCAGCAGGCGTCCGGACTCGAGCCGGCGTCCTCGTGGCTGCGCCACGCGCCGCGGCTCACTGGGGCTGTGTTTCTCGTGCCGATCGGCGCCGGGCTGCTCGGAACGGTGCTGCCCGCCTTGGGCTGGCTGCCGGGCGTTGCTAGCCGGCCGTGGACCCTGGCGCCGTGGCGCGCGCTCTGGGCACAGCCGGGCATCGGCACCGCCATCGGCCTGACCCTCACGAGCGGGGTGAGCGCAACGCTGCTGTCGGTGCTGCTGGTGTTCGGCTGGTGTGCGCATCTGGCGCGCCGGCCGCCGGGGCGCCTCGCGCGCGGGGTGATGGGGCCGATCCTGGCCGCGCCGCATGCGGCGATGGCGATCGGCGTCGGATTTCTGCTCGCCCCGAGCGGCTGGGTCGTGCGTCTGCTCTCGCCCTGGCTCACCGGATGGCATCAGCCGCCGGACATCGCCACCGTGCAGGATCCGTACGGCATCGCGCTCACCGTGGGTCTGCTGGTGAAGGAGGTTCCGTATCTGCTGCTGATGAGCATGAGCGCGCTCGGTCAGGTCCCTGTCCAACGCCAGCTGGATGCCGCCGCGGCACTCGGTTACGGACACACCGGCGCCTGGCTGAAACTCGTGTTGCCGCAGATCTACGCGCAGATCCGGTTGCCGATCTACGCCGTGCTCGCCTATGCGCTCTCGGTGGTGGACATGGCGCTGATTCTCGGTCCGGGCAATCCGCCGACGCTCAGCGTGCTCGCATTGCGCTGGTTCAGCTCCCCGCACGTGCGGATGTACTTTCCGGCGGCCGCCGCGGCGCTGCTGCAGTTCGCCATCGTCGCGGCGAGCATTGCGCTGTGGCGCGGGGGCGAAATGCTGATCGCGCGCCTCGCTCGCCGCTGGATCGCGCGAGGTGCGCGCCACAGCGTGCTCGAGCCCCTCGCGGCCCTCGCGCACGTCGTCGTCGGAGCATTCGCACTGCTCGGGGCGACTTCGCTGCTGGCACTGGCAGTCTGGTCGGGTGCGACCGGCTGGCGCTTCCCGGATCTTCTGCCGCGGCGCTGGAGCGGTGCCGTGTGGCATCAGCAGGCCGGAACGGTTCTCTGGCCGCTCGGCACCACGCTCCTGGTGGCGGCCGCGTCGAGTGCCGCGGCACTGCTGCTCGTGCTGGCCTGTCTGGAGGCGGAGCAGCACGGCGGTGCGCAGCGACGCTCGCGTACCCCGTGGCTGCTCTACGTGCCGTTGCTCGTGCCGCAGATCGCCTTCCTGTTTGGCACGCAGGTACTGTTCACGGCGCTGCGCATCGACGGGACGCTCCTCGCCGTGATCTGGTCGCACCTGCTGTTCGTGCTGCCGTACGTATTCCTCTCGTTGGCGGATCCATGGCGCGCACTCGACCCACGCTACGCGCGGACCGCACTCGCGCTTGGCGCCTCGCCCGGGCGAGTGTTGCTGCGCATCAAGCTGCCGTTGCTGCTGCGGCCTGTCCTGATCGCCACTGCGGTCGG
>JAKADE010000483.1 GCA_021820785.1 Pseudomonadota bacterium | reverse complement strand
ATCACTCAGGTACTGCCAGGTCGGCGCGCGAGTCGTCACCGCGAGGCTCATCAGCGGCAGCCAGGCGACGAACTTGCTCCACTCCCAGCTCAAGATCCGGGGCACGGCGCTCGCGCGCACCCCCGCGGCGTCGATCGTCGCCGCAAGCGCGCGCGCACGCTCACTCTCGCGGCCGTCGAGCTCCCCGAGCAGCAGATTGACGTTGCGCGTGAAGAGCACCTCACCGCCCTCGAGCAGCTCCCCGCTGGTATTGGCGAGCGCACCGAAGACCCGCTCGGCACCGAAGAGCGCCGAGAGCAGCTCGTTCTTCAGTACGCCGTTCTGCACCGAGAACGCATGGCCAACGCGCACGTGTTGCAGCAACTGCAGGGCCGCGTGCGTGCCGGGGGTCTTGGTCGCCACGATCAGGCACTCGGCCGCCTCGAGCTGCGCCGGATCGGTCAGTACCGTGACGGGTACGGTGAACTCGCTGAGCCCGGTGATGCGCAGCCCCTCACGCTCGATGCGCCGGGCGCGTTCGCCGCGCGCCAACACGATCACGGTATGCCTGGCCCTCGCCAAATGCGCCCCCAGGATCGATCCCAGGGCCCCGGGCCCGAGGATCGCGAACTGCGCGCGCATCACGGAGTCTCGCCGAGCGCCGCATCCACGGCCGCCAGTGCATGCAGCTTCGCCGTATCGAACACGGGAATGGGCACATCGCCCTCGCCGAGCAGCAGTCCGAGTTCTGTACAGCCGAGCACGACACCCTGTGCCCCCTCGCGCTGCAGGGACTCGACAATGGCCCGCAGCACTTGTCGGGACGGCTCGGTGATGCGGCCCCGGCACAGTTCTTCGTAGATGATGCGGTGGACGGCCTTGCGTTCGGCTTCCTGCGGGATCACGGTCCGCACGCCCTGCTCCTCCAGCCGCCCGCGATAAAACGCCTGCTCCATCGTGAAACGGGTGCCGAGCAGCGCGACCGTCGAGAGCCCGAGCCGACGAACCTGTGCCGCCGTCGGATCGACGATGTGGATGAACTGCGCCCCCGCGGCCGCCCGTTCGATCTCGGCAGCGACTTTGTGCATCGTATTGGTGCACAACAGCAACACCTGGGCACCACCGTGCGTCAGCACCCGCGCCGCGCCGGCGAGCAGCTGCGCTGCATCTTCCCAGCGGTCCTCCGTCTGGCAAGCCGAAATCTCCTCGAAATCCACGGTATAGAGGAGCGACTTGGCATTGTGCTGCCCACCGAGCCGGCGCTGCACCTCCTCGTTGATCACCCGGTAATAGGTGACCGTCGACTCCCAGCTCATTCCACCGATTAGACCCATCGTGCGCATCGTATCGCTCCAGTGCCGCCCTCACGTCACGCGCCATGGCGGCGTCTCTTCCGTCTCGTTGGCCGTGGCCCGGCGTCCGCCATTTGACCGAATCTCGCCCGCTGACCCGAACCGCAGGCGTTCACACGCTCTCGGCTACCACAGCCATGTCCCATCACGGCGGTCCAGAGACGTGCGCCGGAGCCGGGCTGACTCGCCGGACGTGTCCCCGCCTAAGTGTGAAAACACCGCGCGCTGAGGATGCCGGACGGCGGGGCGGTCTTTCAACCGCGACACCACTTCTCATCGAGGGCAGCGACTTTGGGGACCGCCTCAGTGAGCCACCATTCCCAGAAGGCCGCCGGCTCTCGTGGCTTGAGGTTCTTCTGATGCGGCATGCCCCCGGCGGCCGCGTATGACGCCTGCGCCGCTGCAGTCAGACTCTCCGCATCGTATTCCATGTCGTCACGCGTATCTGATGGGTCCGGCAGATCGCCGATGAGCGCAGTGGTGACCACGGCGGTGCTCGCCGCTGCGACGAACATGGCAGACCACTGCCCATCCTCATAGGCCCTGTTTTCCACCCAGTCGACCCAATTATCGTCTCGCTTGCGGCGCAAAAATCCCGTTTCAACTTCCCCTACCAGGCAGGCGCGCGACAGACGCAGCAACTCCTCAGGCCCATCGTCATCGGGAAACACTTCATGCCACAGCGGCAGTACTTTCCGAACGGCCAGAGTATCCAGCGCCACATGCCGAATCCGTCCCAGGCGTCGCCCTTCGATCGAATCGGCGTTCGAATAGAGCGCGAGCATCAATGCCTCCCGCTCGGGCAGCGGAATACGACCCGTCGCCAGTAATGACGCACGACACACTTCAACAGTTCGTGAAAATTTCGACGGCACTTCCACGTCCCATATGCAACATCAATGACGCGCCGAGTCTACCGCAGCACCCCAATCGCCCCCGTCCCTGGAAGTCCGATGATTATTGCAATGCTTCTTTACTTTACTTCAGTCGACGAACGTCCGGAGTGTCTCCTCTGGCAGCGGGAAATTTGTGTCGCGCAGATCCAGCACATGAAAATGGCTCGTCATGTCTCGCAAGGCCTTCGACACATGATTGCCTCATTTACAACAACATGCCGGCTTTATCCGACACACCCAAATTCCGGACAGGACTCGTCAAAGACGACGGATGAGACGATCAATAGTGACCGCAGGACCAGTAACTTGCAGCCGCCCGTCTTCCTGTATCCATGAAATTTCGAGCTCATTCTCCTTCCAACGCGACCATCTTGGAACAAATGGGCGCAACCGCGTCGGCCCGCGCCTGTTGTGCGGAAGAAGAAAATTTGGAATGGCCGGAAGATAGCGCCTGAGGTCCCCCACATCTCGAGCCATCTGTAACTCGCGGTACCCAAGGTTTGAGATCGACTCATCAATCTTGTCCAACCAGTACCGAACATTCCGAGGTTCGGTTTGCACGACTAATGAAACCTGACGAGCCTTGACGAGCGAAACACAGCCACCGGGAATCCCGAAGCCCACCAAGAAAATGATTTGCGATTTAGCAATTCGACCCTCAATGGCGTACACGATCAAAAATATGATGGAAAACGCCACCACCAGCGCGACGAGCATTGAAATCAATTGCGACCAAGATTGAATTAGAAAAATCCGGCCCGTAGTTCCGCGGCGACACGGGATCACGTCGAATTTTGCATGCGCACTCACGAGAACACCCCGTTTAAGGACGGACCCCACCGACCCGCTAAATTGCCAAGACGACGCTCATTTTACCTAGCGCCACGCCTTCCTCGTGGGCAAAGACAGCTTCCGACCCGCTCCGGTCGTCCGGCAGTTCCTTTAGCCGCCTGCCAGCAGCGGCAGAGCGGACATTTGCAGCATTTGTGTGCGAACGCATCACTTTTCGTGATAGCAGCTTGCGATAGAATCGTGTCCCTGCACGTGGTGTATGAGGCCTGATGGGGCACGGTTATCTCCGTCGTCCATAGCCCGAAGCCGGCGACGGCGCGGCACCTCTGTGCAGCCGCGCCAAGCGCCGGGCCGAGCGTAGCG
>JAKADE010000482.1:1033-3387 GCA_021820785.1 Pseudomonadota bacterium | reverse complement strand
CATTGCCGCGAGTCCGCGCATCATCATGGCAGCCGGCGAGATGGGCAATGCGCCTCAACAAGTGACGCACCTGAATCGGCACGGCGTGCCCTGGGTGGGGTTGGTGGTCACCTACATCGTCGGGGTGATGTTCTTCTTCCCGTTCCCGTCCTGGCAGAAGCTGGTGTCGGCGGTCTCGCTGATCACGGTGCTGTCGTACAGCATCGGTCCGGTCATTCTCTTGAGACTGCGCGCCGCGCTGCCGGATGCGCCGCGCCCTTTTCGCCTCAAGGCAGCCGGAGTGCTCGCACCGATTGCTTTCATCGCATCGAACTGGATCATCTACTGGACCGGATACACCGTTGCGAAGTGGATGTTCAGCGCGGTCTTCGCTTACATCATTGCGTACCTGGTGTGGTTCTTCCTGATCCGCCGCAGGCCTGCGAGCGAGCTTGGCTGGCAACAGGCGTGGTGGACGATTCCGTATCTGGGCGGCATGTGGCTGGTGAGCGACCTGGGCCCGAGCGGAGTCATGGGAGGACGCGGAGTGATCGGATTTTTCACCGGCATGTGGATCATTGCGGGATTCAGTCTCGTCATGCTGTGGCTCGCATTGCGCTCGGGCCAGAGTCCCGTTGAAGCGCAACGTTGTGCGGATCGGGTCAAGACATTAGGTTCGAGCGGGGTAGATTCGCGCGCGCTCGGCCAGGATGTGGAGCCTGCGCCGTGAAGTTGCGGTAAATGGGAGCGATCGAGGCAGAGGCGCGCGCATCATCCCGCGCCACGCTCGGTTGGCGTCTGCGGCTTGACGGGTGGAGTCATCCGGCGTGCAATCCGAGCAATTGCCGCCTGCCCGTGTGACGCGGGGTGCCGCCGACGAAGGAGGCTTCTGGTGAATCCGATTCCCAATGCGGCGGCCGGCGGGCAGCTTGCGCTCGGCGGCGAACTCTCTATTCATCGCCTCGGATTCGGGGCGATGCGCATCACTGGGTCGGGCGTGTGGGGCCACCCGCCGGATATTTCCCTGGCCGTACGACTGCTGCGCCGGGCGGTGCACCTCGGAGTCAATTTCATCGATACGGCTGACGCCTATGGTCCGGACGTCAGTGAGAATCTCCTGGCTCGCGCGTTGCATCCTTATCCGGCGGATCTGGTCATCGCCACTAAAGGAGGCTTGGTCCGTCCCGGCCCTGGGGAGTGGGTGCGAGACGGCCGACCGGCGCACCTGCGCGAGGCGTGCGAGGCCAGCCTCAAGCGGCTCAGGCGCGAGCGCATCGATTTGTATCAGCTGCACGCACCGGATCCCGCCGTGCCCCTGGAGGAATCCGTCGGTGAACTCGGGCGACTGCGCGCCGAGGGGAAGGTGCGTCATATCGGTGTATCCAATGTGACCCTCGAGGAGTTGCGTCGCTGCGAGCGCGTGGTACCGGTGGTTGCGGTGCAGAATCGCTTCAACCTGCAGGACCGCCACGGTGATGACGTCCTCGAGTACTGCGCTGCGCGCGGCACGGCGTTCCTACCCTGGGCGCCCCTCGGTTCGGGTCGGCATGCCGCTGGCGGAGAAATCCCCCCGGCATTGGCGCGTCTCGCCGAGCGTCGGGGGATTTCCGCCGCGCAGGCGGCGATTGCGTGGCTCCTGCAGCGGGCATCCGTCGTGGTGCCGATTCCGGGGACCGCCTCCATGGGGCACTTGGAGGAGAACATCGCCGCAGCAGGCATTGTGTTGACGTCGGAGGAACTCCGAAGCATCGGATGACCGTACGGGGTCGTGTCCTGCGAGACCCGCGTGGCACGTTTTGTACCGACCTAAGTAGTTTCTCTGATGCGCCGTCTTTCGGACCGTAGGAGAGTTCACCCCGTGTGGTGATCGCCTTGGCGCAGCACCCGATCTCGGGTACGCGCGCCTTGCCGGGCGAGTCGGGGTGCAATCCTTTTCGATTCGGGAGAAACTCATGGCAGTACATCCCTTCAAGCGAGCACTGCAAAGTGCCGCACTCGCCGCGTGCGTCCTCGGAGCTGTCCAGAGCGCTGCCGTGGCGCAGGTGAGCATCGGTGTGGGTGTCGCCGTGCCGGGCGTGCGGATCGGGATCAATGTTCCGGCCTATCCGGATCTGGTGCCGGTGCCCGGCTATCCCGTGTATTACGCCCCGGATCTCGACGCCAACTTGTTCTTCTACGACGGCTACTACTGGACTTTCGCGGATGATGCGTGGTATTCGAGCACCTGGTACAACGGTCCCTGGTATCTGGTGCCTCCGGAGCGTGTGCCGGATTTCATTCTGCGCGTTCCGGTCGGCTTCTATCGACGTCCGCCGCCATTCTTCCTGCATTGGAGTCGCAATGAGCCGCCGCGCTGGGCACAGCATTGGGGCCCG
>JAKADE010000482.1:0-1023 GCA_021820785.1 Pseudomonadota bacterium | reverse complement strand
GCAGCGAAGTCGCCCTGACTGGGATCGATGGAACCGACGCGCGCCGCCGCCCCGTGCACCGCTGCCGCGCTATCAGCGCAGCTACCCACAACAGCGCTACCCGGGGCCGGGCGAGCAGCGGACCCTGGAGAATCGCTATTACCGCTTCCCGCAGCATCCCGGGCCGCAGGGCCGTGAACGTCCCGGCCCGCAGCCGCGCTATCAGCAGCAGCGACCGAACCCGAAGCAGCAGCAGCAGCAGCAGCGCGAGCGGGAGCGTCAGCCTCGGCGGGGTGAACATCCGCCCGTCTGACGGCACGCCGTGAACACGCAACTCGATTGAGCAGATCTCCCGCCACGGTCGTGCTGCGCGCAGTTGCGGACCAGCCGTTTACGCTGCTGGGCGTCGTGCTTGCTGCCCTGGCTGCGGCGGGCGTGGCCGCGGCAGTCGGCGACCTCGCGCTGACCCGGATTGTCCTCGGTGCCGTGACGGGCGTCGTCATCGCCGTCACCGCCTATCACACGGCCCGGGGCCTCTTGCGAGGGGACATCGGAGTTGATCTCATCGCGCTGCTGGCGATGCTCGGAGCGTTGCTGCTCAGACAGTATCTGGCCGGCGCCATCATCGCGGCCATGCTGGCGAGTGGGGTGACGCTCGAACAGTACGCCACGGCGCGCGCTCGGCGCGAATTGAGCAGTCTGGTCAGCCGTGCGCCGCGAATTGCACACCGAGGAAGCGCCGACGCGTACGCCGATGTTGCAGTTCAGGACGTAACGGTAGGGGACGTCCTGCTGGTCAAATCGGGTGAGGTTGTTCCTGTCGACGGCCTAGTGGGTTCACAAGGCGCGGTGGTCGACGAGTCATCGCTCACCGGGGAGTCACGGCCGGTCAAGATCGCCGCTGGCGCGCCAGTGCGCAGCGGCGCCAGCAACGCGGGAGGTCCGTTCGAACTGCGGGTCACGGCTACGGCGGCCGACAGCACGTACGCCGCAATCGTTCGACTGGTGCAGGCGGCCGAGACCTCCAAGGCACCCGTGGCACGG
>JAKADE010000481.1 GCA_021820785.1 Pseudomonadota bacterium | reverse complement strand
CATCCTCGGCCCGGGCCTCATCGTCATGGTCGGCGACAACGACGCCGGCGCCTTCGGCACCTATGCACAGGCCGGCCAGAACTATGGCACGGCGCTGCTGTGGACGCTGCTGCTGCTGGTGCCGGTGCTCTACGTCAATCAGGAAATGGTGCTGCGTCTCGGCGCGGTGACCCGCACCGGCCATGCACGCCTGATCCTCAAACGCTACGGACGCTTCTGGGGCGCCTTCAGCGTGATCGACCTGTTCCTGCTCAATGCCCTGACCATCGTCACCGAGTTCATCGGCATCAGCCTCGCGCTCGGCTATCTGGGCGTGTCGCGTCCGCTCGGAGTGCTCGCCGCCGCGGTGGTCATCGTGGCGGCTGCCGGAACCGGCGACTTCCGCCGCTTCGAGCGCTTCTCGATGGTGCTGGTCGCCGGCAGCCTGCTGCTGCTGCCGGTGTTCCTCTGGGTGCACCCGCCACTGCATCAGGTGGCGCACGATCTGTTCGTGCCGCATCTGCCGAGCGGGCATCTGAGTCAGATCATGCTGCTCATCATCGCGATCGTCGGCACGACCGTGGCGCCGTGGCAGCTGTTCTTCCAGCAAAGCTACGTGATCGACAAGCGCATCACGCCGCGCTTCATCTCCTACGAGCGGCTCGACCTGTGCCTCGGGATCGTGCTGGTCGTGATCGGCGCGGTGGCCATGATCAGCTTCACCGCCGCGACCTTCTCCGGGCGGGCCCAGTTCGGCGCCTTCCAGGATGCCGGGGCGGTGGCCGCGGCGATCGGGCACTACGTCGGGCATGCCGCCGGGGTGTGCTTCGCCGTGGCGCTGATCGATGCGAGCATCATCGGCGCGATGGCCGTGTCGCTCTCGACGGCCTACGCGGTTGGCGACGTGCTGTCGCTCGGGCACTCGCTGCACCAGCGGCCGAAGGAGGCGAAGTCGTTCTATCTGATCTACGCCGGCCTGATCGGACTGTCGGCCGTGCTGGTGCTCACGCCCGGCACGCCGCTCGGACTGCTCACCAATGCGGTGCAGACGCTCGCCGGGGTGCTGCTGCCGAGCGCGACGGTGTTCCTGCTGCTGCTGTGCAATGACGAGGAGCTGCTCGGGCCCTGGGTGAACGGTCCATGGCTGAACCTGTTCACCGCGCTGGTGATCGGGGCGCTGCTGCTGCTATCGATCATCCTGACCGCTGCGGTCGTGTTCCCGTCGCTCGGCGCGCACGTGATGCTCGAGGTGCTCGGTGGCGGCGCGGCGGTGGCGCTCGTGGTGGCGGTTCCGCCGTTCGTGCGGGCGCTGCGCACGCCGGCGCGCCAGTTCGCCCCCGGTGCGCGCGAGAACTGGCAGATGCCGGCGCTGAGCTCGCTCGAGCGGGCGCGCCTGACGCCCTCGACGCGGCTGGGTATGGGAGCGCTGCGGGCCTATCTGGTCATCGCCGGCGGCCTGCTCCTGGTGCGTATCGTGATGCTCTCGGGGCTGCACCTGTAGGTCGGGTGCGGAGTCTCGCCGTGGTAGTCTTCAGTGGGTGGCCGCGCACCGGGCGCGGCCCTGTGAGGGGGCGAGCATGGGTATCCGGACCAGGAGTCTCATGGGGGCGGCGCTGCTCGCCCTGATGCTGGGCGTGGCGCAGGCGCGCCAGTGCGACGGGGTGTCCTTCCCCGAGCAGGTGACAGAGCACGGGCAGACGCTGACGCTCAACGGGCTCGGCATCCGCAAGGCCACGTTCTTTCGCATCAAGGTCTACGTCGGCGCGCTCTATCTGGCGCACCCTTCCACCGACGCCGCCACGATCCTCGCGGCCGATCAGCCGAGCGAGATCGTGCTGCATTTCCTCTGGCACGTCACCACGGGGGAACTGCGCGACGCCTGGCGAGAGGGATTCAAGGCGAGCGCGCCGCAGGCCCTCGCGCAACTGCAGGGTCGTATCGCCGAACTCAACGGCTGGATGCACGGCATCGGCTCGGGCCATACCATGACGTTCGTGCACCGGCCCGGGCAGGGCATCGAGTACCGGCTCGACGGCACCCGCGTCGGCACCATCCCCGGGGCGGATTTTGCCCGCGCATTCCTCGGCATCTGGCTCGGGGCGAACCCGCCCGGGCAGGCGCTGAAGGCGGGGCTGCTCGGCGGCGCGTGCCGCTAGTGCCGCCTCAGCCGCGGTATTCGCAGCCGCTGGTGCAGGTCTCGCGCACCGTGATGCGACTGAGGCCGGGCAGGGCCGGCTTCAGGCGCTGCCAGATCCACATCGCGAGCTGCTCGCTGGTCGGGTTCTCCAGCCCCGGCACCTCGTTCAGATAGCGGTGATCGAGCGCCTCGTGCAGGGGCGCAAATGCGCGCTTCAGATCGGCGAAGTCCAGGACCCAGCCTTGAACCGGGTCGACCGGCCCCTGCACGTGCACCCCGATGCGAAAGGAGTGACCGTGCAGGCGGGCACACTTGTGCTCGGCGGGGACCCGCGGCAGGCGGTGGGCCGCCTCGATGCGAAATTCCTTGAAGATGTCCATGGGCGCGACTGTACCGGAGCGCCTGCGCCCCGTCATGACCCTGCCGGGGCCGAGCGGCGCGCCACGGAGGGGCCGGGGAGGGTAGCATTGGCCTCATGAACGCACGATTCCGCCCCCTGCTGCTGATCGTCACAGTGTTCTGGATCTACGTGGCGCTCTCCGACGTGCTCTATGCGAACCAGATGCAATCGAGCCTCACGGCGATGCACGTGGGGCACGTCTTCGCCCCCTGGCGCGCCCGGCTGCTGCAGCACCTGTTCCTCTACCCGGTGCTGCTCGGGTGCGTCTGGAGCTCGCTGCGCCTGGGCTGGATGCCGTTCTGGCGGCGCCTGCCGGTGCAGCTGCTGCTCGCGATGGGCTTCGCGGCGCTCGCCGAGCCGACGCTGTGGCTCGGGGACTCGGTGCTGATGGGCGTCCACGAGGTGTTGCGCCAGCTCACCCACTCCCCGCCGAAACCCGGGCACCCGATCGCGCCGCTCGCGCAGATCTGGATCGCGAGCGCGACCAGCTTCCTGCTGACCTACGGGTTCGGTCTGGCGCTGGCGAGCGGGTTCGACGTCTACCGCCGCCTGCGCGACTCGCAGATCCGCTCCGCGGCGCTCGAGCGGGCGTTGACGGCCTCGCATCTGGCGGCACTGCGCATGCAGCTCTCGCCGCACTCGCTGTTCAATCTGCTCAACACCATCCACGGTCAGATCGACGGCGACCCGGCCGATGCGCGCAGCATGATCGTGCAGCTCGCCGATCTGCTGCGCCGGCTGCTGCACGCCGGGGAGCGCGAGTTCTCGCGGCTCGCCGATGAGCTGCAATTCGCCCGGTTGTACCTGATGCTGCAGCAGCGGCGCTTCTCCGACCGGCTCACCGTGCAGGTGCCGGGGCCGCAGGACTTTCC
>JAKADE010000480.1 GCA_021820785.1 Pseudomonadota bacterium | reverse complement strand
AACAACGCCGGGGAGCAACTGTCGATTCTCGCCGGCACGCTCGCGCGGCTGCACCGCCGGGCGCCGTACTACGGATTCGGCAACTACAACGACTTCAACACCTTCTACCTGCAGGCCGCATCGGGGACCTCCGGGGGCTCCTCCGGCTCCCCGGTCATCGACATCCGCGGCAACGTCGTGGCCCTCAACGCCGGCGGGGCGAGCAATGCGGCCTCGAGCTTCTATCTGCCGCTCGCGCCGGTACAGCGGGCGTTGCGGCTGATCCAGCAGGGCAAACCGGTCACGCGCGGCACGCTCTACACCGTCTTTCACTACATCCCCTTCGATGAGCTCGAACGGCTCGGCCTGCCGCGGCCGGTCGAGACCGCGGTGCGCAAGGCGTTCCCGCAGCGCACCGGCATGCTCGTGGTGAGCACTGTGCTCGGCGGCTCGCCGAGCGCGCGGGTGCTGCAGCCCGGGGACATCCTGGTGCGCCTCGACGGGCATTACGTGACGACCTTCGAGCCGCTCGAGCGCATCCTCGATGCCGAGGTCGGCCGCCAGGTGACCGTGCAGGTCGAACGCGGCGGGCACGCGATCACGGTGCGCCTGCCGGTCGGGGATCTCAATGCGCTCACGCCGAACGCGTACGTGCAATTCGGCAATGCGGTGGTGAACACGCTTTCGTACGAGATGGCGCTGCAGCTGAACGTGCCGCCGCGCGGAGTCTGGGTCGCCAATCCCGGCTTCGTGTTCGGCGCCGCCGGCGTGCCGCGCGGGGCGGTGATCCACGACATCGACTCCTGGCCGATCGACAACCTGCAGGATTTCCGCCGCGCACTTGCGCGGCTCGCCGACGGCGAGTACGCCACCGTGCGCTTCACCCTCGCCAGCGATCCGAACAGCACCCAGCTCGCCTACTTCCGCATGGACCGGCGCTGGTTCCCGGCCGAGTACTGCGTGCGCAACGACACGCTCGGCATCTGGCCGTGCACGCCGCTGCCGCCGGGACCGCCGCCCCCGCCGCATCCGGTGAGCGCGACGCGCTTCCCGGTCTACCACAATCCGCTGCTGACCCGGCTCGCGCACTCGCTGGTGTCGGTGACCTTCAGCATGCCGTATTCGGTCTCCGGGGTGACCGAGCACTACTACCATGGTACCGGGCTCGTGGTGGATGCCAAGCGCGGCTGGGTGGTGGTCGACCGCAACACCGTGCCGGTCTCCCTCGGGGACGTCACGATCACCTTCGGCGGCACGGTGCAGGTGCCGGGCCGGGTGGTGTACGTCAGTCCCATCCACAACCTCGCGGTGGTCGCCTACGATCCGCGCCTCATCGGCTCGACACCGGTGCGCTCGGCGCACCTGCGACCCGAGCGGCTCACCTCCGGGGAGTCGATCAACGTCGTCGGTATCGGCGATGACAACGATCTGCACTTCCGCCGCACCGAGATCTCGAGCATCGAGCCGCTCGAGCTGCCGCTGTCGCGGACGATGCGGTTCCGCGACACCAACATCGAGAGCATCCAGCTGGTGAACCCGCCGAAGAGCTTCGACGGGGTGCTCACCGACCGGCGCGGCGACGTGCTCGGGCTGTGGTCGAGTTTCGCGTTCGATACCGCGAACGGCGTCGGTCAGGACCTGCAGGGCGTGCCGATCGCGCCGGTGCGCGACATGCTCGCGCGCATGCGCAGCGGCAAGCCGCTGCACTCGCTCGACGTGGAGCTCGCGCCCACACCGCTTTCGAGCGCGCGCCTGATCGGCTTGACCCCGTTCTGGACCGCAAAACTCGCCGCTCAGAGCGCCACGCGACGCGTCGTGCTGACGGTCGTGCGCACCACCGGGGGCTCGCCGGCCTCCCGGTTGCTCGAGCCGGGCGATCTGCTGCTCGCGATCAACGGGCACGTCGTGACGCGCTTCGAGCAGGTCGAACGGGCCACCGCAGGTCACCGCAGCGTGCAGCTGACCGTGTGGCGGGGCCGGCAGGCGCTGACGATCACGGTGCCAACCGTGGTGCTCTCCGGGACGCAGCTGCGGCGCGTCGTCCAGTGGGCCGGCGCGACCCTGCAGCGTCCATTCCACTCCATGCTGGCGCAGCGCGGCGTGCCCCCATACGGGGTGTACGTCGATAACTTCGAGTACGGCTCCCCGGCCTCGCGCTACGGCTTGTACGCAGGGCTGCGCATCGTCGCGGTCGACGGCAGGCCGACGCCGGATCTCGATGCGTTCCTGAACGCGGTGACCCAACGGCCGAATCACGCCTCGGTGCGCATCACCGCCCTGGGCTGGAACAATGCGCCGCAGGTCATCACGCTGACGCTCGACAACCACTACTGGCCCGCCTATGAGCTGCTGCGCACCGCGCACGGCTGGGTGCGGCGCGCGCTGCACTGAGCGCTGGCGCGGAGCGCGCGGATGGGGCCCATCGCATCGGCGGACCTGCAGGCCGCCCTCGACGCACTGCGCGCCGGGGAGCTGGTCGCCTTTCCGACGGAAACGGTGTATGGACTCGGCGCCGATGCGCGCAATCCCGCCGCCGTGCGGCGCATCTTCGCGGTCAAGGGGCGACCGGCGAGCCATCCCGTCATCGTGCACCTGCAGAGTGCGCGGGAGCTGCCGGCCTGGGCGCGGCACGTGCCGCGCGAGGCGGCGCGGCTGGCCGAGCAGTTCTGGCCCGGGCCGCTCACGCTGGTGCTGCCTCGTGCGCCCGGCGTCGATGACAGCGTGACCGGAGGCCAGGACACCGTTGCGGTGCGCGTGCCCGCACATCCGGTCGCCCAGCAGCTGCTCGCCGCCTTCGGCGGCGGAATTGCCGCGCCGTCCGCGAACCGCTACGGCCGGCTCTCCCCGACCCGGGCCGAACACGTGCGCGAGGAACTCGGTGCGGCGGTGAAGGTGGTGCTCGACGGCGGGGACTGTCCCATCGGCCTGGAATCGACCATCGTGGCGTTCCAGGACGGTCGCGCGCGCCTGTTGCGCCCGGGGCGGATCACCGCCGGGGCGATTCGCGCGCTGCTCGGGACGCTGCAGATCGGTGCCGATGCGGCCTCGCCTCGTGTGCCGGGCAGCACGGCGGCGCATTACGCCCCGGCAACTCCGCTCGAGGTGCTGCCGGCCGAGGTACTCGAGGCGCGCACCGCGGCGCTCGCGCAGGCCGGCCGGCGCGTGGCGGTGTTGGCCTGGCGCGCCCCGCACGTGGCGCTGCCGGCCGTGACCTGGATCGATGCCGGCGCGCAGCACGAGCGCTACGGCCATGACCTGTATGCGCACCTGCGCGAGCTCGACCAGAGTGGCTGCGAGCGCATTCTGGTGCAGGAAGTGCCGCAAGGCGATGAATGGGAGGCGATCCGCGACCGACTGCGCCGTGCGGCCGTCGGCGCCGCCGCGCCCGGAGAGACCCCATGAGTGCCCGTCG
>JAKADE010000479.1 GCA_021820785.1 Pseudomonadota bacterium | reverse complement strand
GCCGCGAAGGTCATCCATACCGTGCGCGATGCAGACCAGTGGTTCGACTCGGTGCATGCGACGATTTTTGCCCCCGAGAGCCTCGCGCGCCGTACCGGTGAGGACGGACGGGCCCGATTTTTCGCCGGCATCCTCGAGCGGGTTCCCACGCAACTCGACGACCGCGCGGTGATGAGCGAGTTCTTCCGGGCCCACACGCGATCGGTGATCGCCGCGATCGCTCCGGAACGACTCCTCGTGTATCGGGTGGGCGACGGGTGGGAGCCTCTGTGCCGGTTCCTGGGCGTCGCGCAGCCCACAGCGCCGTTCCCCTCGGAGAACTCGCGCGCTGAGTTCATTGATCGCGTCCGAGCCCTGCAGACGGCCCCGCCGAACGCCTGAATGAGGGCCCACAAAGGCGTGCCACTCGCCGCGGCGGACGTCGTTGTGCACTGGAAATTCAGGCGTTCGCGCGATAGCGGGTCAGCGCATCTCCCAAGGCATGTTTGAGCGGTGACAGCCACGGCTCGAAGTGCCGCCAATGATCGAGTCCCGCGCGACTGATGGGGCGGCGTACCTGCTCTGAGCTCGCCGTGCGAATGCTCCGCTCGGTCTTGTGGAATTCCAGACAGGCCGGCTCGAACGGCAGGCCGCAGAACGCCAGCATGCGCCGGACGCTGCCCTCGAGGTCCGTGATCACATCTTCGTGGTGGACGGTGAGAATCTTTCCGGGCAGCACCGCATTCCAGTGCGCCATCAGTTCGAGGTAGGTGCGGTAATACCGGGCAATGTCCTCGACACTGTAGGTGAACTCCTGGCCGCTCGCGAATAGCTGTTTCAGGTTGCCGAAGCAGCAGGCCATCGGTTCCCGACGCGCATCGATGATCTTGGCATTCGGCAGCATCAGGTGAATGAGACCGAGGTGTCGGAAATTGTTCGGCATCTTGTCGATGAACAGGGGGCGGTCCGTGTGCCGGTAGATGCGCGTCTCGGCGAGAAACCGCTCGCCGAGACGGCGAAGATCCTCGGCCCGGAGCTCCGTCAATACGCCGGGGTAGCGAGGGTCCTCGGGGTCGGCGGACGCTCCGCGCAGTTCCACGGTATAGCGATGGACTTCCGCCAGTTCCTGCGTGCCTTCGACCCGGGAGTGCGAGGCGAGGATCTGTTCGAGCAGCGTCGATCCGGCCCGGGGCAAGCCCACGATGAAGATGGGGTCGGGCTCCGGGGAGCCCCAGCCTTGCCGCGCGGCGAAGAACTCGGTGGTGCACACCTCTTGCTGCAAGCGCGTATTGGTTTCAACGAATTCGGGGCGGTAGCGGCTCTCGGCCCGTTTCAATGCATTGCCGCGCGCATAGAACTGCCATGACGCCTCATAGGCACCGCGGTCCTCCAGCGCCTTGCCGAGCGCGAAGCACAGGTGATAGAGGTCCACCGGGTGGGTCCCGGGGGCCTGCTCCGCGGCGCGCATCTGTGCGAGCTCTTCGTCGCTGAAGCGGTAGGTCTTCAGGTTCGCAAGACTCCACCACGCGTCGCCGAAATCCGCTCGCGCGGCCGCGGCGGCCCGGTAGGCCTCGATCGCCTCGGATTGTCGCCCGAGGGTCTTCAGTGAGTGCGCCAGCCACAGGTTCACATCTGCCAGCGCGGCCGGATCGGTCAGCTCGCCGAGCAATGCCTGATAGATTGCAATCGCCTCGCCGTGTGCGCCGAGTCCGACCAGCGCGGTGGCCTTGAGCGCCCGGTAATCGGGGTTGCGCGGGTCGGCCTGCAGGAGCATCTGTGCCTGCTCGTGTGCCTCCCGGTAGCGGTGCCGGCGCGCGAGCACGGTGCCGTAGTCGGCGCGGGCGGCGCGGTAGCCGGGCTCCCGGCGCAGGACGGCCTCGAGCAGCGTATCGGCGTCATCGAGGACGTCCCGGGCGAGCGCGATCCGGGCCAGGAGGCGCATCGCCTCTACGTGTTCACCGTGCTGCTGGAGGTAGGCCCGTGTCACCGCTTCCGCCGCGGCCAGATCGCCGTTGGCGAAGAGGTCCGTCGCCTGAACCACCGCGGCCGGCAACTCACGCAGAATCGCGACATGCTCCGCGGCCGTAGCGGCGTTGTCCGCCTCGCCCAGCATCCCGTAGAGACGCTGCAGCATGCTCCAGCTCGCGGGCAGGGCCGGGTTGAGATTCACGGCCCGCAGGAACGATTCGATGGCACGGGGGGCATCGTGCCGCAGGACGTGGCAGCGGCCTCGTTCCTGGTACAGGTGGCTGAACCGCGGGTGCAGCCGTTCCAGCTGCTCGAGCACCTGGAGAGACTCGTCAATGCGGCCCAGATCGCGCAGGCTGCAGGCCCGCAGCAGCAGCACGTCCCGGTTGTGCGGCACGGCGGCCAGAAGGGTTTCCGCGGCTGCCGCCGCCGCCGCGAAATCGCGGCGGCGCAGCAGTTCGTGGATCCGGCGGACTTCCTGCTCGACGGCCGACGGACCGGGGGCGTCCGCTTCGGGTGCGGGCAGGGGGTTCGGGACGTTCATCAGGGTCATCGGACACTCGCGGGACGGGCTTGCGGCCCGCCCCGCGAGTGTAGCGCGGTGCTTCAGAACCGGTAACTCACGCTCACGCCCAGCACCCGGGGCCGCAGCGGGACCTCGGACTTGATGAACTGGGCGGTGGACGTGAACTGGCTGGCGTCGCTGTTGCCGAGGTTCTGGCCGAACAGCGTCGCCGTCCACGCGTCCTTGGAGACCCCGATGGAGGCATCGTAGGTCGTGTACGCCGGCTGTTCATAGCGGCAGAGCGTCGTGCCGGGGAAGGACGAGCCGCCGCACTGCGGATTGGTCAGACCGTCCGGATAGGAGGCCGGCTCGTTGTACATGCTCCCGACGTGTGCCACCCCGGCCTGCACGAACGACTCGTAGTTGCCCACCATCCAGGTGTAGCGCACGTGCAGGTTGAACTCCAGCTTCGGAGAGAAGGACGGTGTCGTGCCGGCCGGGCCGAGCGGATTGGTCGTCGGCTGTCCCTTGATTTCGGTGATGCACTGTCCGTAGTTCGGGTTCGCGCCGCCGGTCTTCAGCAGCGTCGGCTCGTTGTCCACCAGGCACGGTGAATTGGTCTGCGTGGCATTGTTGTAGGAGAGCGCGCCCTGGATGGTCAGTCCGGTGGTGACCAGCGCGTTCAGCTGCAGCTCCCCGCCGTCCACCTTGTAGTTCGGGCCATTGAAGGCGAACGAGGTGTTGCCCCAGCCGCCGGCCGGGTTGAAGAAGAGGAACTGGGCGTTGTTCCACAGCATGTGGTAGGCGGAAAGATTCAGCTGCAGGCGGTGATCGAGCAGCTGCGTCTTCAGGCCGATCTCGTAATTATCGAGCGAGTCGGGCGCATACGTGGTCTGGACCTGATATTGCGGATTGCCGTTGGCGTCCGGCGCGACGTTCTTCTGCACTCG
>JAKADE010000478.1 GCA_021820785.1 Pseudomonadota bacterium | reverse complement strand
GCCCCAGTTGCGGAATGCGCCCTCGGTGAATTTCTGGATATTGCCCTTGTGCACCAGCGTCAGGCTGCGCCGCCCGTTGGCGATGGCGTACTCGATCGCCGCGCGCACGAGCCGCTCGGAGCCCTCGCGCGAGACCGGCTTCAAGCCGATGCCCGAGGACTCCGGGAAGCGGATCTTGGCGAACGCCTTGGGGAAGTGCTGCTTCAGCAGGGCGAGGAACTGGGTGTTCTCCTCGGTGCCGTTCTCGAACTCGATGCCCGCGTAGATGTCCTCGGTGTTCTCGCGGAAGATCACCATGTCCACCTGGTCGGGGCGCTTGACCGGGGAGGGCACGCCCTTGAACCAGCGCACCGGGCGCAGGCAGACGTACAGGTCGAGCATCTGGCGCAGCGCCACGTTCAGCGAGCGGATGCCGCCGCCGATCGGGGTCGTGAGCGGCCCCTTGATCGAGACCAGGTAATCGCGGCAGGCCGCCACGGTCTCCTCGGGCAGCCAGGTGTTGAATTGCTTGAACGCCTTCTCCCCGGCGTACACCTCCATCCAGTGGATCTTGCGCTTGCCGGCGTAGGCCTTGTGCACCGCGGCGTCCATGACGCGCACCGCAGCACGCCAGATGTCCGGGCCCGTGCCGTCACCCTCGATGAACGGGATGATCGGGTTTTCCGGGACGATGAGCTGGCCGTCGCGGATGGTGATCTTGGCGCCCGCGGCAGGGGGAACGAGTTTCGGGGCAGCGGCGCTGGACATGATGCGGACTCCTCGGATCGATCGGATATGCGGCCCGGGCCCTTCAGCTGCCGGGCGGGGCCGGCAATCCTAGCACGGGCTCCGGCGCCGCGGCGCGGTGTGCCCCGGGGCCGCGGGCAGTTCCCGCTCATCTATGCGAAACTTGCAGCCATAATTTTTGTTCGCGGGGGTTGCCGGGATCATGAATGAAGCCACCGAAAGCGACACGCCGGGCGCGGCGCGCCAAACGCTGCTGCGCAAGCTGTTCGCGGTCCACCCCGTGCTCGCGCCCGAGAGCGCGGGGGCCGAGCGGCTGAAGCAGGCGCTGTCCGTGTGGGCGCTGATGGCGATCGGCATCGGCGCGACCATCGGCACCGGCATCTTCGTGCTTACCGGCACGGTGGCGGCGAATCAGTCCGGACCGGCGATCACCATCTCGCTCGGGATCGCCGCCTTCGGCAGCGGGCTCGCGGCGCTGTGCTACGCGGAGTTCGCGGCGTTCCTGCCCGTGCCGGGCAGCGCCTACAGCTACACGTACGCCACGCTCGGGGAAGTGATGGCGTGGTTCATCGGCTGGAACCTGCTGCTCGAGTACGGCATTTCCGCCTCGGCGGTCGCGGTGAGCTGGTCGGCGTACGTGGTGAACCTGCTCGGCAACTGGGGCATCCATCTGCCGAGTACGTGGATTCACGCGCCGTTTCACGAGAACGCCGCCGGCCACCTGGTCGCCTCCGGGGCCATCATGAACCTGCCGGCGGCGCTGATTGTGCTCGCGCTGAGCGCGCTGTGTTATGTGGGCATCCAGGAGACCGCCCGCGTGACCAACGTCATGGTCGCGGTGAAGGTGGCGGTCATCGTCGTGTTCATCGTCGCCGGCCTGAAATACGTCAGTCCCGCCAACTGGCACCCGTACATCCCGCCGAACACCGGCACGCCGGGCCATTTCGGCTGGAGCGGCGTGCTGCGCGGGGCCGGCATCATCTTCTTCTCGTACGTCGGGTTCGACACCGCCTCGACCACGGCGCTCGAGGTGCGCAATCCGCAGCGTGACCTGCCGGTCGGGATCATCGGCACGCTGGTGATCTCCACGCTGCTCTACGTGGCCATGGCGGCGGTCATCACCGGCATGGTGCCGTACTTCAAGCTCAACGTGGACGCACCGGTGGCGGTGGCGCTCGATGCGCATCCGGCGCTCTCCTGGCTGCGCGCGCTGGTGATCATCGGCGCGATCATCGGCATGACCTCGGTCATCCTGACCTCGATCCTCGGCCAGCCGCGCATCCTGCTCTCGATGGCCGACGACGGCCTGCTGCCGCCGATCATGAGCCGCTGCCACCCACGCTTCAAGACGCCGCACGTCGCCACGGCGATCACGGGCATCGTCGCGGCACTGATCGCCGCGGTGTTCCCGCTCGGAGTGCTCGCGGACCTGATCTCGATCGGCATCCTGCTCGCCTTCGCCGTGGTGTGCATCGGGGTGCTGGTGATGCGCTACACGCGCCCCGATACGCCGCGGCCGTTCCGGGTGCCCTGGGCCTGGGTGCTCTGCCCGCTCGGTGCTGCGGTGTGCCTCACCATGACGAAGTTCCTCTCGCACGCGACCTGGATCCGCCTGGTGGTCTGGACGGTGCTCGGCGGGGTGATCTACGCCGCATACGGATACAAGCACAGCAAACAGCGCACATGAGCGAGATCGGCAGCGGCGCCCTCGGCAGCACGCCGGCCGCCGACGGCTGGTGGATGCCGGCGGAGTACGAGGCGCACGAGGGCTGCTGGATGCTCTGGCCGGAGCGGCCGGACAACTGGCGCGAGCAGGCCCGGCCCGCTCAGGCGGCGTTTGCGGCCGTGGCGGCGGCGATTGCGCGCTTCGAGCCGGTGCGGGTCGGCGTGTCGGCGGCGCACGCTGCGGCGGCCCGCGCGCTGCTGCCGCGGGACGTCGGCGTCGTCACGCTGGCGCACGATGACTGTTGGATGCGCGATGTCGGCCCGACCTATCTCGTGGGGGTGCCCGGGCAGCTGCGTGGCGTGCATTGGCACTTCAATGCCTGGGGCGGTCTCGAGGGGGGGCTCTACCACCCCTGGGACCAGGATGAGCGGGTCGCCGCCGAAGTTCTCGCACTCGACGGCCGGGCACGCTACCGCGCGCCGATCGTGATCGAGGGCGGCGCGATCCACGTCGACGGCGAGGGCACCGCGCTGCTCGCCGAGGAGTGCGTCCTCAATCCCAACCGCAATCCCGGCATGACGCGCGAGCGCATGGAGGCGGTGCTGCGCGAGTATCTCGGTGTGACGCACTTCATCTGGCTCAGGCTCGGCGTCTACAACGACGAGACCGACGGGCACATCGACAACATGGCCTGTTTCCTCGCCCCGGGCAAGGTGTGCCTGACGTGGACCGACGATCGCGCCGATCCGCAGTACGAGCGCTCGCAGGAGGCCTCAGAGCGCCTCGCCGCCGCGTCCGATGCGCGCGGCCGGCGCATCGAGGTGGTGAAGCTGCCGATGCCCGGGCCGCTGTACATGACCGAAGCGGAAGCGGCCGGACTCGCCGCGAGTGCCGCCTGCAAGCCGCGCCGCGCCGGGGAGCGCCTCGCGGCGAGTTACGTGAACTTCTATTTCGCCAACGGCGGGCTGGTGATGCCGCGGCTCGATGAGCGCACCGACGCCGAGGCCGCCG
>JAKADE010000477.1 GCA_021820785.1 Pseudomonadota bacterium | reverse complement strand
GCAGCGCGTGCTCGCGGCCCTCGCGCCCGGTGACGACGATGATCTTGGTCGCCGGCGCTAAGCGCAGCAGCTCGGTGATGCACGCGAAGCCCTCCTCGACACCGTCCGGATCCGGCGGCAGGCCGAGATCCTGCAGCACGATGGCGGGCTCGAGCCGCCGCGCCGCGGCCAGCGCCTCCTCGCGCGTCCCGGCGCACTCGACCTCGAACGCATCGAGCGCCCACTTCAGCTGGCGCTGCAGGCCCGGATCATCCTCGATAATGAGCAGTTTAGTTTTGGGGTTGGGGCTCATTCAGAGCGGTTCCTTCTGGTGCGGCGAGCATCGGGGCGAGTGGCAGCCGCAGGACGAAGCGGGTGCCGCGTCCCGGGGTGCTCTCGACCTCGATCGACCCGCCGCTCTTGCGCACGAATTCGCGCGCCTGGTAGGCCCCGATGCCGAATCCCCGCTCGCCCTTGGTGGTCTCGAAGGGCCGGAACAGCCGCTCCCGGATGAACGTCGCATCCATCCCGCAGCCGGTGTCCGCCACTTCGATCACGCCGTGGCGGCCCGCCCGGTGCACCGATACGGTAACCGATCCGCTCTCGGGTGTCGCCTCCTGGGCATTACGGATGAGATGTTCGATCACCTGCAGCAGCCGCTCGCGGTTGAGGACCGCCTCGGCGCGCTCGCCGACCTCGAGCCGCGGCTCCGGTGCGCGCCCGGCGCAGCGGCGGATCGCCTCGGCACAGAGTTCGGCGAACTCCACCCGCTGGCGCTGCTCGGTGAGCACCCCGCTCCTGAGCTCATCCATCAGGCGCGTCATGCGCTTGACCGAATTGTCGATGGTGAGGATCGCGTCGTCGAAGAACTCCGGGTTGCCACGGTGCCGCGCCGCGTTCTGCACCACGAGGGCCTGCTGGGCGATGAGGTGGCGCAGGTCGTGCATCAGCACCGCCGAGAGGCGGTTCAGCGCTTCGAACTGGTGTGCTTCGGCCAGCCGCTCGGCGGCCTGCTCGAAGGCGAGGAAGCTCGCCACCTGCCGCCCGGCGGCCCGCAGCAGATCGAGCTCCTCCCACGAGAGGCGCACGGTGGCGAGCGGCTGGCCGATCAGCACGAATCCGACCAGCGCCTCGGCGCAGATCAGCGGCACGACCAGCCAGTAGCGACCGCCCTCGAGCATCCACTCCGGTGGATCGAGCGGCGGCTGGCGCGCCGACTGGCCGGTGCGCAAGGTGCGCACCTCCTCGAGATCACAGATCCACTCGTGCTCGCGCAGGTAGTCGAAGAACGCGGCATGCCCCCCTTCGCGCGGTGCGCCGGGCGGGGCGAGCTCACCGCCCGCCGGGAGGTACGCCCCCTCCTCGTCCTTCAGCCACAGCCCGCCACTGGTGGCGCTCAGAAACCCCGCCATGACGCGGGCAATGCGATCGTGCAGCGGGGTCTCGCCCCCCTCCGAGAGGGCACGGGTGAGCTTCTGCCACTCGCTGCGGTAATCGTAGCGGTACGGGAAGAGGTACTTGGCGATGGTGACGCGCGACCAGGCGCGGAACTGCTCCGAGAGGGCCGCGATCGCCAGGACCAGTGCGCCCACGGCCAGAAACAGCAGCTGCCCGGCGGCGCCCCAGGACCCGCCGAAGCGGCGGATGAGGAAACTCCCCACCGCCATGACCATCACGTAGAGCGCCGCGCCGAGGAGTGTAGCGCTGAAGAACACAATGCGCGGGGACAGGAAGGCCGCGGATTCCCACTCGGGAATGCGGCTGAAACTGATCGCCAGCAACACCGCAAGCGCGGCGTTGAGGAACCCCCGATCGGTCCACAGTACCGCTGCCAGGCTGCCGTGCAGCATGGCCACCGAATACAGGCACAGATCCCAGGCGTAGATCGCCCCGATCGCCAGCCACAGGTACTTCAGGCTCCAGCGCTGGGTCGTGCGGGTATTGCGGGCCACCTGCTCGACGAGCACGAGCCCGGTGATGGCGAGGAGGAACCCGCCCCAGAGCCAGTAGCGCCCGACCTCGCGCACCAGCAACCCGGGCTCGCCCGGCAGGAACACGCCCAGCGCCCAGAGCGCCACGAGCGCCACGAGCCCGGTGAGGGTACGCTGGGCGAGACGGCCGAGGCCGGTGGTCTCAGCCGCACTCAGGCAGCGGATCAGCACCAGCGCCCAGGCGAGATCGCGCAGGTACTCCGCCGGGATGACCAGCACCTCGATGGCCGGACCGAAGTGTCCCTGCACGGCGATCACGACCGCCCAGCCGAACTCGCCGGCCACCGCCGCGGTGATGCCCGAACCGGTGAGCCGCCGCCGCCACAGCGTGACGCACGCAATGAGCAGCAGGAAGTAGGCGGCGGCGCAGACGAGGTAGGCGATCACGGCGCGATCGTAATGCAGATCGGGGATGGGGGCACGGCCACAGATCCCGTTCGTACCCGCCGCCCGGCGGCGGGTACGAACGGGAGTGAGAAAGCCGTCAGATCACGGACCCGGCGTCAGCTTGCAGACCTGGTTGCCCGCATAATCGCTCACAAAGAGCGTGCCGGAGCTCGTGAGGGCCACGCCCCAGGGCGTGACGAACTGCACGGGGTTGCTGGTCGTGGCGCAGGCGCCTTGCGAACTGGACCCTGCGATAGTCTTGACCGTACCGGCCGGGGTCACCTGCAGCACGTCGAAATCATCGCTGTTGGCGACATACACGTCCCCAGCCGAATCGACCGTCACGCCGAACGGACTGTTGAACGTACCGGCCGCGGTGCCCTTCAGTTGCGTCACGGTGCCGCCGGGTGCGATCTCGAGCACGTTGTTTGCACCCGTATTCGCCACGTAGATGTTGCCGGAGCCATCCACGGCCACGCCGTAAGGTCCGGCCACACCCGCGCTCGCCCCCGCGATCGTCGTTACGACACCCGCAGTCGTCACGGCCTTGATGGCACTGTTGCCCTGATCGGCCACGATGACATCGCCGGTGACCGGATCGACCGCCACGCCGGCGGGTGCATTGAATCCGCTCGCCAGCGTCGTGACGGACCCGTTGGGCAGAGCAACTTCGGCGATGCGGTTATTGCCGGTGTCCGCGATATACAGCTCCGTGCCCGCGCTGTTGACGGCTACGCCCTCGGGTCCGTTCAGACCAGCGCCGTTGTTCACCAGGGTCGTCACCACGCCGCTCGGACTGATCTCGAGGATCTCGCTGGTGCCACTGTCGGCAACGTAGAGATTACCGCTGCTGTCGAGCGCGATCTCAGCCGGGCTGTTGTAGGTCTGGCCCGATGCCGCCGCACCGCTCGTGGCGGTGGCGTTCGCACACGTGAAACTCTCCTGGGTCACATTGGCGCTGATCGGCCCGGAGAAATTCCCCGCGGCCGCGGTGCACCAGTCCCAGTACGGCTGTTGCGCGATCGTGACCGCGATATTCGTGCCGTAGG
>JAKADE010000476.1 GCA_021820785.1 Pseudomonadota bacterium | reverse complement strand
CGGCTGCCCTCGAAGCGCACGTCGACCGCGATCACCGCGCCGTCATCGAGTTCGTACCGGAACGAGCCCGAGCGCAGCCGTGCGATCGCCTCACGCATGCACTCGGCGGCATTTGCCTGCACATGCGCCATGTAGTCGCGCACACGTGTCAAGCCGTGCCGCGCCACGGCGCGCTCGATCTCGGCAATGCCACGTGCGTTCGCCGCCAACTGGGCGCGCAGGTCGGCCACGTTCTGATCCGCCCGCCGTGCCGGATACGGCGCAGCGGCGAGCGCTGCGCGCACCCCGCTCTCGCGCAACCGGCCTCCCTCGAGCAGATGGAAGCACTCGAAGAGCACCCCCTCCTCCTCGATGCTGCGGCTGAACGGCGGCATCGAGCCCGGTGTGCTGCCGCCGATGTCGGCGTGGTGAGCACGCGAAGCGACGAAGCAGTCCGGCGCATCGCCCGCGGACAAAAACACCGGCGTCACGACCGTCATGTCCGGCAGATGCGTTCCGCCGTGATAGGGACTGTTGAGCAGCCAGGCGTCGCCGCGGCGCATCGCGCCGCGGCGCGCCTCGATCACCGAGCGCACGCTCGCGCCCATCGAGCCCAGATGCACCGGCATGTGCGGTGCATTGGCGACGAGTCCGCCGCGTGCATCGAACAGCGCGCAGGAGTAATCGAGGCGCTCCTTGATATTCACCGACTGGGCAGTGGCCCTGAGCACCTCGCCCATCTGCTCGGCGATGTGCATGTAGAGGTTGTTGAAGATTTCAATCCGGCCCGGGTCGGGCCGCGTCTCGGGCCCGACCTGCGCGCCGGGCAGCGCCGCGACGGCCGCGGCGGTGCACTCGAGCAACCACTGCCCGTCGGCCCGACGCTGCGCGCGCCAGCCCGGCTCCAGCACGACGGTCGAGTGCGGTCCGACGATGAGCGCGGGCCCCTCGAGGGTATCCTGCGGTCCATCGGCGGCCGCGAGCGGTACTTCGCGCCACTGTCCGTCGAACCAGACCGGTGCGCACGGCGGCAACACCGTCCCGAGCGGCTCCTCGGGCATGCGCAGCGTGCCCGGGACGAGCGACGGCATGCGCGCCTCGGCGCGCACCGCCTCGATGATGATCTCGAGCGCCGCGGTCTCGAACCCGAAGCGCCGCAGGTGCTCCGCATCGAACGCTGCGCGCACGGCCGCCTGCGTTCCGAGCGGCAGCGAAAACGTCGTGTCGCTGTCGCCGGCGCGCACCTCGAGCAGGTGCACTGCCTGCACGCTGTCCGTCGCACCATAGGGCGAGAGTTCCTCGCGCGCGGCCCGCTCGAGCTCGGCGAGCCGCTTGCCGGCAGCCTCGAGCGCCGCCGGATCGAGCGGTAGCCGCAGACTGGCGCGACGCACCGCGAGGCGGTCGGCGACGCCGATGCCGAAAGCCGACAACACGCTGGCGAGCGGGTGCACCAGCACGCGGTGCATGCCCGCCGCGGCGGCCACACGGCAGGCATGCTGACCCGCTGCGCCGCCGAAACAAAAGAGCGTGAACTCGGCCGCATCGAGTCCCTGGCGCGTCGAAACCTGTCGGATCGCATTGGCCATCGACTCGACCGCGACGTCGAGAAATGCCCCCGCGAGCGCCTCTGCGGAATGTTGCGCGCAGTCGGGCACTGCGGCGCAGAGCGCATTGAACCCCGCCGCGACGGACTCCCGATCGATCCGCGCGCGGCCATCTGCGCCAAAGAGCGCCGGCAGCGTATCGGGACGCAGCCGCCCGAGCAGCACCTGCACGTCGGTGAGCGTCAAGGGGCCGCCGCGCCCGTAACAGGCCGGCCCGGGCACGGATCCGGCCGAAGCCGGGCCGACGGCGAGCCGGCCGTCACGCACCGCCAGAATGGAGCCGCCGCCGGCGGCAATGGTGTGCACATCGAGCATGGTCTGCTGCAACCGCACCCCGGCGATGAGATGTTCGAACCGCCGCGGCAGCTCCCCATCGAGCAGCGAAACGTCCGTGGACGTACCTCCCATGTCGAATCCGATCAGCCGCTCGACGCCGGCCTGCGCGCCGATCCAGGCCATGCCGATCAGACCGCCCGCCGGTCCGGACAACACACTGGCGAGCGCCCGGAAGCGCTCGAGCGCCGCCAGACCGCCGTTGCTCTGCATCAGTTCTAGGCGCGCGCCCGGATCGAGCGCGCGCAGTTGCGCAGCGAGACCCTCCAGGTACGCCCCGAGCGGCGGCGCGAGGTACGCGTTGAGCACCGTGGTGTCGCCGCGGGCGACGAATCTGACCAGCGGGGAGAGCTCGTGGGAGACCGATATCTCCTCGAAGCCGATGCGCCGGGCGAGTGCCGCGGCCTGACGCTCGTGCCGAGGATGCTGCCAGCCGTGCAGGAATACGATGGCCACCGAACGCACGCCTCGCGCATGGGCGGCCCGCAGCTGCGCCTCCAGATGTGGCTCATCGAGCGGTGTCAGCACGCGGCCGAGCGCATCGAGGCGCTCCTCGGCCTCGATGACCTGCGAGTACAGCCGCTGCGGCAGCACGATGTGCCGCGCAAAGATGTCCGGGCGGTTCTGGTAGCCGATGGCGAGCGCATCGGCATGGCCGGCCGTCGTCACCAGCAGCACGTCGGCGCCCTGGCGCTCGAGCAGCGCATTGGTGGCGACCGTCGTGCCGACCTTGACCGACTGGATACGCCCGTCGAACCGATCACACGATCCGAGTTCGCTCTCGAGGATGCGGCGTATCCCGAGGATGCCCGCATCCTGCACGCCGTGCGTCTCGGCCTGACGCGAGAGCACCTTGCGGACGTGCACCCGCCCATCGGGAGCCAGACCGATCACGTCAGTGAACGTTCCCCCGCGGTCGATCCAGAACTGCCACGCGTTCATCGCGGGATCTTAGCAGGCCGTCCTGCGCACGTGGGGCGCCGGCCGCGCCGATGCTAGACTCGCTCGTAGCGAGACCGACGGGAGCGCAGAGTATGCGGATCGATTTGACGGGCACGGCGGTGCTGGTGAGTGGGGCGAGCCGGGGCATCGGCGCGGCGATCGCACGCGCCATGGCCGAGGCCGGTGCGCGGGTAGCCGTGCACTATCATCGCCAGCGCGCACCGGCAGAGGCGCTGGCGGGCGAACTCGGCGCGAACGGCGAGATCTTCCAGGCCGACCTCGCGCAGCCCGACGCATGCGCCGGACTTTGGAGCAGCGTCGTCGAGCGCTTCGGCCGCGTGCACACGCTGGTGAACAACGCCGGGATCGCCCTCTCCAGCGCGCCCGAGGGCCCACTCGACAAATGGGTGGGCGACTGGGACGCGACGCTTGCGACCAACCTGCGCGCCCCGGGCATCCTGAGCAAACTCGCCGTCGAGCACTTCAGCGCCCACGGCGGCGGTCGGATCATCAACATCAGTTCGCGCGCGGCGTTCCGCGGCGATCAGCCGCACTAC
>JAKADE010000475.1 GCA_021820785.1 Pseudomonadota bacterium | reverse complement strand
ACCCAGTAGGCGTTGGCGAGCGGCGGGGCGAGTGCGGCATCCATGGGGGGGAGCGCGCGCCGGTCAGCCGAGATCGCCGACCGCCGCGAGCTCGAGCTCCTCCGCGGCGTTCATCGGCTCGATGCGCTGCGCCTCGAGCGCGGCGAAATCGAAGTGGCGCGGGTCGGCGAGGGAGGCCGGGTCGAGGTTGCGCAGCGCGGAGAAGATGCTCTCGGTGCGCCCCGGGAAGGCGCGCTCCCACTCGCTGAGCATGCGCTTGATGGCCACGCGCTGCAGATTGTCCTGCGATCCGCACAGCTTGCAGGGAATGATCGGGAAGCACCGGCCGCGCGCATAACGCTCGATGTCGCGCTCCGCGACGTAGGCGAGCGGACGGATCACCACCTGGCGGGCGTCCTCGGAGAGCAGCTTCGGAGCCATCGCCTTCAGCCGGCCGCCGAAGAACAGGTTCAGAAACAGCGTCTCGACGATATCGTCGCGGTGATGACCGAGGGCGATCTTGGTGATGCCGTGCTCGGCGGCGAAGCGGTACAGCGCCCCGCGGCGCAGGCGCGAGCACAGTCCGCACATGGTGCGCCCTTCGGGCACCACGCGCTTGACCACGCTGTAGGTGTCCTGCTCGATGATGTGAAACGGCACGCCGAGGCCGGCCAGGTACTCCGGCAGCACGTGCGCCGGGAAGCCCGGCTGCTTCTGGTCGAGGTTGACGGCGAGCAGGGAAAACTCGACCGGCGCGCTGCGCTTGAGCGACAGCAGCAGATCCAGCAGGGTGTAGGAGTCCTTGCCGCCGGAGAGGCACACCATCACCCGGTCGCCCGGACCGATCATGGCGAAGTCCTCGATGGCCTTGCCCACCTGTCCGCGCAACTTCGCCTGCAGACGCGCCAACGTCCGCGACATGTGCACCGGTGCGTCCATCTATGCCGCCTCGCTCGCGGCCGCCGCCAGGTACTTCCCCTCCGCATAGCGGATGTAGGCAGCCGCCGAGAGCGGTTTGCGGGTGGCCCCGCGCAGCAGATCCTGCACCGGCACCTTCGCGCCGAGCCCGTACACGTGGGTGCCCAGCCACTCGAACAGTCCGCCGAACTCTCCGCGCGAGAGCTGCTCATCGAGCGTCGGCACGTCGTTGCGCAGGCTCTCGTACAACTGCGCGGCGATCATGGCGCCGAGGGCATACGAGGGGAAATACCCGAACGAGCCGACCGCCCAGTGCACATCCTGCAGACACCCTTCGGTGTCGTTGCCCGGCCGGATCCCCAGGCGCTGCTGCATCCCTTCGTTCCACGCCTCGGGCAGATCGCGCACCGCGAGTTCGCCCGAGAGCAGCTGCTTCTCCAGTTCGTAGCGCAGCAGCACGTGCAGAGGATACGTCAGCTCATCGGCATCGACGCGGATCAGTCCGCGGCGCACGCGCGTCAGGTGCGCGTACACGTTCTCCACTTCCCACTCCGCACCGCCGAGGCCGAAGTGCTTGGCGATGAGCGGCTGCACGTAACGCACGAACGGGCGGCTGCGGCAGACGATCATTTCCATCAGCAGCGACTGACTCTCCTCGAGCGCCATGCCGCGATCGCGGCCGACCGGCTGGTCGCGCCAGTCCTGGGGCAACCCGAGGTCGTACATGGCGTGCCCGGTCTCGTGCATCGCTCCGAGCAGACCGGTGAAGGGATCTGCGACGTCCAGGCGCGTGGTGACGCGGATGTCGCCCGGCACTCCTTCGGTGAACGGATGCTCGCTCTCATCGAGGCGGCCGCGATCGAACGGGAAGCCGATCTGCTTCATCACTTCGGTGATGAGGGCACGCTGCTTGGCGTGCGGAAAGCGGCCCTCGATCGGCCGCGGCGGGCGGCTCTCCTGAGCGCCGATCACCTCGCGGATCAGCGCCGGCAGCCGGCGCGAGAGCGCCTTGAACATCGCGTCGATGTCCGCGGTCGTGATGCCGGGACTGAACTCGTCGACCAGAGCGTCATAGGGGGCGAGGTTCAGCGCCTGACCGAGCAGCGCGGCCTTGTCGCGCACCAGGTGCACGACTTCCTCCAGGTGCGGGGCGAACAGGTCGAACCGTCCCTTCGCGCGGGCATCCTGCCAGCAGACCTCCGCCCGCGAGACGGCCTTGGTGAGGCGCGAGATCAGCGACACCGGGGTCGCAATGGCATGATCGCGCTCGCGGCGCATTTCGCGCAGATTGGCGATCTGCCAGTCCTCGAGCCCCTGGGTATTGGCCTGCGCCCGGTCGAGCAGCCGGCTGATGCGCGGGGCGGTGAGCAGTGCGTGATGCTCGGTCTCGAGCGCCGCGAGCTGCTCGCCGCGCACGTCCGCGCTGCCTCGCGGCATCATCACCGCGGCGTCCCAGCGCAGCAGCGACAGTGCACCGCGCAGCGCGTGCAGCCGCTTGAATTCCTCTTCGAGCTGTTCGTAGGGGGAGGCCGACATGGTCTATGCGTTCCGGGCGCCGGGCGCGAACCGCACACCGGTCCGGCCGGAGCGCGCCGCTCACAGTGCTGGAGAAGGCCTCTAGTCTAACAGGGAGGCGTCCCGCGGACGGCAGGACCAGCCATAAATACTTTTAATTTCAATTAGATAGAAACTTTACGGCAGCTTGACAGGCCCGGCTGCGCGTCCGTCCCGGGCCCGCCGCCACGGCGTAACCCGGAATGCCGCACCCTTCCGGTACACTCGGACCTAGAGCCAAGGCCAGCGGGCCACGACCACCCCGATCCCGATCGAGATCGCGAGCAGCAGCGTGAGGACCACAGCAATGAGGAAGCGGCGCATTGTCCCCATGATAATCCGGACCTGCTCGCCATGAGCCTGCGCGTTGCGATCCTCGCCTCGGAAGCGACCCCGCTGTGCAAGACCGGCGGCCTCGCGGACGTCGCCGGCGCGCTCGCCGAGTGCCTGCACGCCGACGGCCATGACGCCCGGCTGTTCATCCCCGGCTACGCCAGCATCGACCGGTCACGGTTCGCAGCGCAACCCGTCGAGGGGCTGCAGGACGTCACGCTCGAGGTCGGAGCCCACCGCTACGTCTTTTCCGTCGGGAGGCTCACGCTGCCCGGCTCCGGCGTGCGCGTCTACCTGATCGACTGCCCGGTGCTCTACGGGCGCCCCACGCTGTACACGGGGGATCCGGATGAGCACCTGCGGTTTCTCGCCTTCACCCGCGCCGCCCTCATGGCCTGCGCGGCGCTCGGCTGGGCCCCGCAGATCGTGCACTGCAACGACTGGCACACCGCGTTCGCCCCTCTGTTCCTGCGCACGCATTTCGCGCAGGCGCCGGCGTTCGCCGCCGCCCGCACCGTGCTGACCATCCACAACATCGGATATCAGGGCATCTTCTCCGCCGCCGACGCGGGCGACCTCGCGCTCGGCGATCAGGCCCATCTGCTGCACCAGGACGATCTGCGCGCCGGGT
>JAKADE010000474.1 GCA_021820785.1 Pseudomonadota bacterium | reverse complement strand
CGTCGGTCGTAGCGACATTGCGGGTCGATTCCGCTCCCGCGCCGTCCGCGTAGATCATCTTGATCTTCTTGCTGCCGAGCGTGTGACGCAGCACCGTGCGCAGGCCGTTGCGGAACGTCGGCTTGAAGACCAGGAACTCATCGGGCTCGACCGCGCCCTGGACGATGTTCTCCCCGAGTCCGTAGCTGCCGGTGATCAGCACCACGTCGCGAAAGCCGCTCTCGGTATCGAGTGTGAACATCACGCCGCTCGCGCCGCGGTCGGCGCGGACCATCTTCTGCACTGCGACCGAGAGGGCCACCTTGAAGTGGTCGAATCCGTTGTCGACGCGGTAATGGATGGCTCGGTCCGTGAACAGACTGGCGAAGCAGCGCCGGCACGCCTCCAGCAACCGCGACTCGCCTTCGATGTTGAGAAACGAGTCCTGCTGGCCGGCAAAACTCACCGTCGGCAGATCCTCGGCGGTGGCCGAGCTGCGCACCGCGAGGCTGGTCGTTCCGGCGGACTCGCTCATCAGGCGCCGGTAGGCACTTAGAATTTCCGCCTCGAGATCGGCGGGAAGCCCCGCCGAATAGATCATGTGGCGTGCCTGGCGAGCGCGCTCGGCGAGATCCTTAGGATCCTCGACGCGAAGCGGCGCAAGGAGCGCGCGCAGCGGTTGCCAGAGCCGGGCCTGCTCGAGCAGGTGCCGATAAGCCTCAGTGGTAATGGCGAAGCCATTCGGGATCGGCACGCCCTGCGGCCGCAGAGCCTGGTACATCTCCCCGAGCGAGGCGGTCTTGCCGCCCACGAGCGGCAGATCCGCGGAGGAGATCTGCGCGAAGGTACGGATGAAACGATCTGCGCCGGCCATCTTCGCCCCTGTGGCTGCAAAGCGGCACCGAGTGCGCCGCAGCGCGGCGCCCCTGAGCCCTCGGGCAGACGTTACGCGCCTGGTGGGCGGCGCGAATCCGCAGTTGTGCCTATCGGTCGTGCGCGCGGCGCCGCCCGGGCGATGCGCCGGGCGTTCGACTCAGGCGGCGGCGCTGCGCAGGTGCTGCGGGTCGATCGGCAGTGAGCGGATGCGTTTGCCGGTCGCTGCGAACAGCGCATTGCACAACGCGGGCAGCACGGGCGGCAGTGCCGGTTCACCGAGTCCGGTTGGCGGGTTGTCACTGCGCACAAAGTGCACCTCGAGCGGCGGCGCTTCCTCGATGCGCAGCAGTCGATACGTATCGAGGTTCTTCTGCAGCACCCGGCCCTTGTCCAACGTGACGAGCAGGTGCAGCGCCTGGCCCAGGCCGTCGAGAATCGCGCCCTGGGCCTGGTTGTAGGCACCTGCCGGGTTGATGATCTGGCTGCCGATGTCCACGGCGGCCCAGACCTTGTGCACGTGCGGCACACCGTCGGCGGAGACGCTCGCCTGGACGACCTCGGCGACATACCCGAAGTGGCTGTAGTAGAACGCCAGGCCCATGCCGGTCCCGGACGGGAGACGGTGCCGATTCGCCCATCCGGAGCGGCGCGCGACTTCCTCCAGCACGCCGCGGACGCGGCCGGTGTCGAAAGGGGGGATCCGTAGTCCGTAGCGCGGCGGCGGCGCCGGCAGCACGCGCGCCGGACCGTACAGCGCCAGGCGCAGCGCGAGCGGGTCGCGACCGCCGGCATGCGCAACTTCATCCAGAAAGGACTCGAAGGCGAAGGCGAGTGCGTTGCCGCCGGGATTGCGCATCGGACCGGTGGGCACAGCGAGTTCGATCAGTGACTGCCCATACTGCAAGGCGGGCACGAAGCCGGCCGGGAAATGATCGCGCGGCAGATCGGCCGAGGAGGCGACCCGGCCGTTCTGACCGAAGGTGATGAAATGATCGCGAAACGCCGTCAACCGTCCTTCGGCATCGAGCCCCGCCGTGAAGTGATGGAAACCGCCGGGGCGGTACGAGTCGTGCTGAATGTCCTGCTCGCGGTTCCAGAGGAGTTTGACCGGGCGGCGGGCGTGCTGCGCGATTGCCGCGGCTTCGACCATGTAGTCGTTGTTCAGCCGCCGGCCGAACCCGCCGCCGACCCGCGTCATGTGCACGCGGATCTTGCCGGGATCGATCCGGAGTGTCTCGGCGACGAGTTTCGCCCCCGGCGCCGGGTTCTGCGTGGGCGCCCAGATTTCCAGGCTGCCGTCGTGCCCGAGGCGCGCGGTGCAGTTCTGCGGCTCGAGCGTCGCGTGCGCCAGGAACGGATAGGCATAGGCCGCGCTCACGGTCTTGTGGGCCTGCGCCAACGCGGTCTCGACATCGCCGTCGCGCCGCAGGACCGTCTGCGGGGTCTGGTGCGCCAGACGATCGGCCTCGAGGGCGAAGGCGTGCGTGCTCTGGCTCGAAGCGGCACGCGGCTCCCATTCGGCGCGCAGCTTGCGCAGCGCCTTCTGTGCGTCCCACCACTTGTCGGCAATGATCGCAACGCCGTCGACCAGCCCCATCCTCACCGCAGCATCCGGCTGCGAGGCGTGCAGCACGAACGCGTCGCGTACACCCGGCTGCGCCTTGAGCTCCTCGATGTTGGCACGCACCAGCCGAGCGCCGAACACCGGCGATTTGGCATACACCGCGTAACTCAGATCCGGCAGGCTCATGTCGATGCCGAACAGCGGCTCCCCGGCGAGCACGCGCGGGCTGTCCACGCCGCCGGTGAATCGTCCAATGATCGTGTACTCGGCCGGGGTCTTGAGCCTCACAGTGTTCAAATCCGGGGCGGGCAGCGTCGCGGCGCGGCTCGCCAGCGCGCCATACCCGAGGGTGCGCCCACTCGGGCGGTGTCGCACGGTGCCGTGCTCCGCGGCACATTCGTCGAGCGGAACGTTCCAGGTGTGTGCTGCGGCCGTGAGCAACATCTGCCGGCCGGCGGCGCCCACGCGCTGCATCGGAATCCAGTTCAGCGGTGTGCCGAGACTGCCGCCGGCGAACTGCGGGCCGTAGATCGGATCGAGCTGAGCCTGCTCGACCCGTATGTGGTTCCAGTCCGCGTCGAGCTCATCGGCGATCAGCATCGGCAGGGTGGTCTTCATGCCCTGGCCGATCTCCGGGTTCTTCGCCACGAGGGTGATGGTGCCATCGGGATCGATGCGGATGTAGGGGTTGAGCGTGCCGGCAGGCTGGGACGGTGCGACGGCACCGGCGGCGCGCGGGACGTTCAGTGTCAGCAGCAGTCCGCCGCCGGCGGTGAGTGCGACGGTGAGAAATTCCCGGCGCGAGAGTCCGGCGATGCCGCTGACGCCTTCATGATCCTCTCGGTCATTCATGAGCGCTCCTCCCGCGTGTCGGTCGTGGGCAGGCCCGCGGCATGCTTGATGGCTGCGCGGATCCGGGTGTAGGTGCAGCAGCGGCAGATGTTGCCGTGCATGGCCTGGTCGATGTCCGCATCGGTGGGCCGAGGATTCTTCGCCAGCAGC
>JAKADE010000020.1 GCA_021820785.1 Pseudomonadota bacterium | reverse complement strand
GCTGCTGTCGTTTGCGACCATTGATGTGCCGACGGCGCGGTATTTCTGGATTCTCGGGCGCTTCCTGCATCCGCTCAACAAGCCGCTCGGGGCGCCCATCATTCTGGCGATCGAGGCGGCGGTCACTGTGGTCCTGGTGCTGGCGCGCCTGGTGCGTGGTCATCTGTCGCTCCTCGCCGAAACCGTCGCAGTGGCATGCCTGACCTCGATCTGTGCGTACGCAATCAACAGCCACGTGCTGAAACCGTTCTTCGGAGTCCCGAATCCCTCTGCGGTCATGCATGGTGCGCATCATGCATTTCACTGGTGGAAGGGCTCCGCGATGAGCAGCTTCCCCTCCGGACACATGGTTCTCGCCGGCTCGCTGGCCGGCGTGTTCATGCGCGTCTACCGCGTGAGCCGCTGGCCGCTCGCGCTACTGCTTGCGCTCGCCGCGGTGCTGCTCGTCGTCGGCGACTGGCACTTCGTCAGCGACATCATCGGCGGGACCTTCCTCGGGATTTCCGCGGGCCTGCTGTCCGGGCAGGGCTGGGCGGTGCACAAGCAGCTGCCGCGCGCCATCCCGTGAGGCGTGTGCGGCCGGTCCACGGGTTGATCGAACTGTTCAGCTTGGCTACAGTCGAACCCGGATGGCACGGTGAGCGGCGCGGCTGCGTCGCGTCCGACCGACACTGATCCGGAGCAGACAATGGATTTCGCGCGTATACATTCTGCAGCGCAGCGGCGCGCACGTGATCCAGACTCCCGCAGCCGCGCCGGACGGATATTCCGGGTGCCGGCCCTGAAGCTCCCCGGCGATATGCTGACCTTCCTGCGTGCCGGATTGTGCGATCCGCGCCGTGTCGGCGCGGTGGCGCCCTCGGGCCGGGCCCTCGCCCGCCTGATTACTTCGGAGATCGTCGGCACCAGCGGACCGGTGATCGAGCTCGGTGCCGGTACGGGCGTATTCACGCGCGCATTGCTCGATCGCGGCGTTCCGGAGCGCCAGCTGGTGCTCATCGAGGCGCATCCTCATTTCGCGCGGCTGCTGCAGAACCGCTTCCCCGCGGCCCGTGTGCTGGTCATGGGGGCCGGCGACCTGCGCCGCATCGATCCGTTCGAGGGACGGACGGCCGGCTCGGTCGTGAGCGGCCTGCCGCTGCTGTCGATGCCGCGCAGCGAGATCATGCGCATCCTGCGCGGCTCGTTCCGCCGCCTGCGCAGCGGCGGCGCGTTCTATCAGTTCACCTACGGGCCACGCTGCCCGGTGCCCGGTCCGATCCTGAAACGTCTCGGATTGCGTGCGCAGCGGATCGGCTGGGTCGCCACCAACCTGCCGCCGGCGTCCGTCTACCGGATCGAGCGCATGCGCCGCCCCGCGGCTCGCACCCATCACGCCTGAATCCCCGGTCCTCGCGACGCGCCGCTCAGTGCTCGTGGCGATGATGAATATCAGGATAGTGCGGGTGTGAGTGTGTCATCGGCTCATGGACGTGCTCGTGATCATGCGGCTCCTGCCCGTCCCACTCGAAGTCGTGCTCGTGCTGATGATGTGCGTCGTGGCGATGACTGTGGGTATGCCGCTCGCGCGGGTGCGCGTGCTCGTGATCATGGTGCTCGGTCAGGTGCAGCCAGACGCCAAGACCCATCAGCAGTGCGGCGAGCAGAAGCGCCGGCGTCGGCAGGCGCCTGAACAGCAGCAGCGAGAGCACTGCGCCGATGAACGGCGCAGTGGCGAAGTACGCTCCGGTGCGCGCCGTGCCGAGGCTGCGCAGTGCCAGCACGAATAACGTGAGACTTACCCCGTAGCCGGCGAAGCCGAGAAGCGCGGCGCCGCTGATCAGCGCCGGGGCCGGCCAGCCGAAGCCCAGGTGTGCGGCGAGGCCGAGATTCACCGCACCGGCACTGAGACCCTTGAGGGCCGCGATCTGCAGCGGATCGCCGCTCGACACCTTGCGTGTCAGGTTGTTGTCGATCGCCCAGCAGGCGCATGCCGCGGCGATCCACAACGCACCGCCGTGCATCTCGAGCCGGGCCGGCCAGGCGAGCAGCGCGCCGCCGAGCACGATCGCGACCATGCCCAGGAGGATGCGGCGGTCGACGTTCTCGCCAAAGACGCACCACGCGAGCAGCGCGGTGAACACCGCTTCGAGGTTCAGCAGCAGCGAGGCGTTCGCGGCGGGAATCTGCCGCAGGCCGCTCATGAGCAGCACCGGCGCGATGACTCCGCCGGCCAGGATCGCCAGGCCCAGCCAGGCCAGCTCGCCACCGCGCCAGCGGCTGGCGCGGTGCTGACGGGGGCGCAACGCCGCGCGCAGCGCGATCCACACCGACAGCCCGACACCGCTGCCGCCATACAGCAGACCTGCCAGCGTGACCGGCGGGGTCGCGCACAGCAGCAGTTTGGCAAACGGAGTACTGGCGCCGAACAGAAGGGCCGCGATCAGTGCGTAGCTGATGCCGCGTGCCGAGTCGCTCAGCGCCGCCGACGGATCTCGTCCCATGGGTAAAGTATAGCGGCGGGGACGCCTGGGCGTCCCCGCCGCTGCGCTCACTCGGTCTGACGGATGAACTGGGCGATGTTCGCGTGCAGGTGTGCCAGACCCTGCGGCCGAACATAGATCATGTGCCCGGTGTGATAGAAGCGGAACTCGACGTTCTTGCTCAGATCGGGCTGCATCGGCAGCTGGCGCATCTGGTAGATGGCCGCGTAGTACGGCGTCGCCAGGTCGAAGTACCCGGCATTGACCAGGACCTTCAGTCGCGGATCGAGCGTCATGGTCGTGGCCAGGTCCGGCAACACGTTCGGCGCAATGGGGGCCGGTGAGCCGGATCCCGGCGGCGTATGCGGCCACTTCCAGTCGTTGCCCACGCTCGCGGAGAGGAACACGTAGCGGTGTCCCGCCCCGAAATGCAGCGTGTCGCGCAGGTACGCATTGGCTGCCGACACGTAGGCCGAGCCGATGCCGGAGATCAGCGGATCGTATTCGGCGAACTCCGCCAGCGGATCGAGCGTCGGGCCGGAGAAGCGTGCGTCGAGGCGTCCGGTGGTCTTGCCTTCGGCGCTGAGCAGTTCCTGCTCGAATTGCGGGCCCGTGACGCGCAGATCCGCCTTCAGCAGGTAATCCTGCGGCAATCCGGTGTACTGGGCCATCTGCGCGGCGATCGCGCGCTCCTGCGCCGCCGGCAGCGCCGAGCCGCGGTTCAAGGCCGCCAGATACGGTCCCATCGCCCAGTGCTGCACCTGATCGAGCCAGGGATGCAGCTGCGCGGGCGGGTTCGCCAGGCGTTTGTGATACCAGGCGACGGCCGCGTACGTCGGCAGGGCGAGCGCATACGGCAGATTGACCCCGGGGTTCAGATTGGCCTGATCGATGCTCGTGTCGAAGTTCAGGATGGTCGACAGCAGCACGACGCCGTTGAGGTCGATGTTGTCGTCATTCTCCAGCATGCCGGCGACCACTGCCGAGCGCGTGGTGCCGTAGCTCTCGCCGATCAGGTATTTCGGTGAGTTCCACCGGTCATACTGCGAGAGGAAGCGCGTGATGAACTGCGTGAACGCCTGCCCGTCGGCATCGACTCCATAGAACATCTTCGGCGTTCCGACGCCGCCCTCGGCCTTGCCGATGATGCGGCTGAAGCCGGTTCCCATGGCGTCGACGAACACCAGGTCGCTGACGTCGAGCAGGCTGTACTGGTTGCTGACCAGCCGGTACGGCGCCGCCGGGGTATGCGAGTGGCTGCGGGTGACCACGCGCACCGGTCCGAATGCGCCGATGTGCAGCGGTGCGGAACTGCCGCCGGGGCCGCCGTTGTAGAGAAAGGCGATCGGACGGTGATCCGGGTGGGCCCCGTCCTTGAAATAGGCGACGTAGAACATCTCGCCGGTCGGCTTGCCTGACTTGTCGCGCAGGATCAGCGTTCCGGCCCTGGCGGTGTAGCGGATGACATGGCCGCCGACGCTGACGCTGCCCTGCGTGCTCACCGTGTGCGGTGTCGACCAGTATTTCTCGGGATTCTGGCTGGCGGCCGGGGCGGCTGCAGCCGTTTTGCCGTGCGCAAACGCCGCGGGAGCGGCGGCGAGGAGCGCGGCGGACAGGAAGAGTGCGCGATAGCGGGACATGAATGCCCTCGTAGTTGACTGATAGGGTTGCGAAGCGCGCGCGCCCGGCACCGGCCGGCCGTGCCGCCCCCCGTTACGGCTATCCTAGCAAGTCGGCCGGGCTCGGTCCGCCTCGACATCCCGGCCCGGCGTCCGGCCGGGCGCCTATGGCGCGACGAGGTGCGCCTGCAGGTCGTAAGTGTCGGTCGCGGTGATGCGCACATCGGTCCACTGGCCGGGCGAGAGGTGTGCGCCATCCTCGATCCGCACGATTCCGTCGATTTCCGGGGCTTCCGCGGCGCTGCGCGCGATCGCGCCGTGTTCGTCCACGGCATCCACCAGTACCCGCACCCGTTGTCCGACGCGCCGCTGCAGCCGCTCGGCACTGATCGCCGCAGCGCACTCCATGAAGCGCTCGTAGCGCTCCTGTTGGATTTCCGGGGGCACGTGTCCCTCGATCGCGTTCGCACTTGCGCCTTCCACGGGCGAGTACTTGAAGCAGCCCACGCGATCGAGCTGCGCGGCCTTCAGCCACTGCAGCAGTTCCTCGAACTCCGCGTCGGTCTCGCCCGGGAATCCGACGATGAACGTGCTGCGCAACGTCAGATCCGGACAGCCGCTGCGCCATCGTGCGATGCGCTCGAGCACGTTCTCGGCGTGTGCCGGCCGGCGCATCCGCTTCAGCACGCTCGGGCTGCCGTGTTGGAACGGAATGTCCAGATACGGCAGCACCTGCCCGTCGGCCATCAGGCCGATGACTTCATCGACGTGCGGGTAGGGATAGACGTAGTGCAGCCGCACCCAGCCGCCGAGCGTACCCAGGGCGCGCGCCAGGTCGATGAATCGAGATTCGTACTCGTGGCCACGCCACGCGGCACCGCGGTAGCGGATATCCGCGCCGTACGCACTCGTGTCCTGCGAGATGACGAGCAGCTCCTTGACGCCTGAGTCGATCAGCCGCTGCGCTTCATCGAGCACCTCATCGATGCGGCGGCTCGCGAGCCGGCCGCGCAGCGCCGGGATGATGCAGAAGCTGCAGGCATTGTTGCAGCCCTCGGAGATTTTCAGATAGGCGTAGTGGCGCGGTGTCAGCCGGATGCCCTGCGGCGGCACCAGATCGAGGAACGGGTCGTGCTGCGGCGGCAGATGCTGGTGGACGGCTTCGAGCACCCCGGCATAGTCGTGCGGACCGGTCACTTTGAGCACGTGCGGGTGGCGCTCGAGGATGCGCTCGGGGCGGGCCCCGAGACAGCCGGTGACGATCACCCGGCCGTTGTGCTCGAGAGCCTCGCCGATCGTCTCCAGAGACTCATCAATCGCCGCATCGATGAACCCGCAGGTGTTGACCACGACCAGGTCGGCCTGCTCGTAGCTCGGGCTGATGCCGTAGCCCTCGGCACGCAGCGTCGTGAGGATGCGCTCGGAATCGACCAGTGCCTTCGGGCAGCCGAGGCTGACGAAACCGATGTTCGCGCTGCCACGGCGTGCGGCCGCCGGCCGCCGGTTCGGTGGGTTCATCTCGTGAGTCGTCTGGTGGCGGGCGGGGGAGGGCGCAGAGGCTCTGCAGCGGCGCGCAGACTACCCGCGCCGCTGCCCGCGCGCAACCGGCGGGGACCCGCGGCCGTAGAGGACCGTGATCTCTGCCTCGGCAATTGCGGCGGCCCGAACGGCGGCGGCGACCGCCCCCGGCGGCGCACGGGCGGGAACCGCCACGCGCGGTACGCGCAGCGCATACAGGTAAAAGTGGTAATGGTGCGGCGGACCCGGGGGCGGACAGGGTCCGCCATACCCCCAGGAGCCGAAATCGTTGCGCGTCTGCACGGCCCCGGAGGGCAGCCCCGCCGCCCCCGGGGTGCCGGCTCCCGCGGGCAGCGCGTGGACGGTGGCCGGGAGGTCGATGACCAGCCAGTGCCACCAGCCGCCGCGCGCGTCGGAATCGTAGACCAACACCGCGAAGCTGCGCGTGCCGGCCGGCGCATGATGCCAGGCGAGTGCCGGGGAGCGGTTGCCGCCGTGACAGCCGCGGTCGTAGACGCCACTCTGTGGCACCCAGCCGCCGGCGGTCAGGTCGGGACTCTCGAGGCTGAACCGTGCCACGCTCCGCGCCGCTGTTGCGCCCGCCGCGTGCACCGTCAGCAGCAGCGACAGCCACCCGGCGAGCAGGACCGGGGAACGAGCCCGTCCGGGCCGCGCACGCACACGCATCTTCATCTCCGCAGGGGCGCCGAGCGCCGGTGTGCGACAGTGTGCAGCGACGCAGTCCATCCGGCAAACTACCCCGCCATGAGCACTGCAAAGACAGCCCTCGTGACCGGCTCCACCGACGGACTCGGCCGCGCCGTGGCCCGGGCGCTGGCGACGCGCGGCTACCGCGTCTGGCTGCATGGCCGCAACGAGGCGCGGGGTCGGGCCCTGGTAGAGGAGATCGCCGCCGAAGGCGGTGAGGCGCATTTCGTGCGCGCCGACCTCGCCTCGCTCGTCGAGGTCCGTCAGCTCGCCGCAGTGCTCGCCGGGCAGCCGCGACTCGACCTGCTGGTCAACAATGCGGGCATCGGTCCTGCGACGCCCGCAGTCACCGGCCGCGAGCTGAGCGTCGAGGGCCTCGAACTGCGCTTTGCGGTCAACTATCTCGCCGGGTTCCTCCTCACCCGGCTGCTGCTGCCACTGCTCGAGCGCAGCGCGCCGGCCCGCATCATCAACGTCGCCTCCGGCGCGCAGTACCCGCTCGACTTCGACAACCTGATGCTCAAGCGCGCCTACAGCGGCATGCGCGCCTATGCACAGAGCAAACTCGCGCAGATCCTCTTCACCCTCGACCTGGCCGAACAGCTACGCGGACGTGGCGTGACGGTCAACTGCCTGCATCCGGCCACCTACATGGATACTGCGATGGTGCGGGCCATGGGCGTCACGCCGGTCAACTCCGTTGCGAGCGGCGAGGCAGCGGTGCTGCACCTCGCCTGCGCCGAGGGCCTTGGGGAGACCACCGGAGCGTTCTTCAATGGCCTCGAGGTCGCGACGCCCCATCCCCAGGCCCACGACCCGCAGGCCCGCCGGCGCCTTGCCGAGGCGAGCGAGCAGCTCGCCGGATGGTCCGCCGCGGGACGTGCCTGAGCGATGCCCTTCGACCAGGCGTACTACCAGCGCTTCTACTTCGACCCGCGCACGGCCGTGACGAGTCGGGCGGAGATGCGCGCGCGGGCGCGGCTGATCGGCGCGTTCACCGCGCACGTCGGATTGCCGGTGCGCCGCATGCTCGACGCTGGCTGCGGCACCGGACTGCTGCGCGCTCCGCTGCGCCGCGCATTGCCGAAGGCGACCTACGTCGGCCTCGAATCGAGCGAGTACCTCTGCCGGCGCTACGGCTGGCAGCACGGCACGCTGCAGGACTTCCGTGCCCGCGAGCCATTCGACCTGGTGGTCTGCTACGACGTGCTGCAGTATCTGAGCGAGCGCGAGGCCGCCGGCGCTCTGGCCAATCTGGCGCGCATGTGCCGCGGCGTGTTGTATTTCAGTGCGCTGACGCGCCGCGACTGGCAGGTCAACTGCGACCGGACCCGGACGGACCCGCAAGTCCATTTGCGCGACGCCGACTGGTACCGCACGCGTCTGCGCCGGCATTTTCGCGAGATGGGTGCGGGGTTCTGGCTGCGCCGCGGCGCACCGCTCATCGTCTGGGAAATGGAGACCGCCGGCTGAGCGCCGCGCCGCCGTATGTCCGAGCCGAACCGCCAGCACATTGTCGCGCAGTTTACCGGTGCCGTGATCTGTACGTGCACCGCCGGTGCGGCGCTAACGCTGAGCGGCGCGGCGCTCGACGCTCCAGCGCAACGGCTCCTGCTCACGTTCACCGGTGTCGCCTCAGGCGATCTGCCCGCGACCGTCACCGACGCACGAGTGACGGCGGTGGACGGGCAGACGTATCGGCTCGAGAGCGGGCTCGAACACTGGCGGATTCGCGCCCGGGCGCTGCACGTGCACCGCGACGTGCAGGCGGACTTTTTCCGGGCCGTGCCACCGCGGCGCGTTCCGCCCGGCAAGCGTCTGTTCTGGCGCGCGCTGCTGTGGCTCGCCGCGCGCCGCAGCGGACTGCGCCTGCTCGGGGCGCTGCGCGGCCGCTGACTCAGCCGGCAGCGGCCACGGCCTCCTGCACGGCGGCGGCCCGGCCGCCCGCGAGCAGCGCGCCGTACACGGCCAACTGGCGCGTAAAGACCTTCTGCCAGGTGTAATGCTGCAGAACGTGCTGGCGCGCGCAGCGTCCCAGGGCTTCGAGGTCGCGCGCATACAGCGCGGCGATCGCATCGGCGAAGCTCGGGGCATCGTCCGGATCGGCGAGCAGGCCGGTACGATCATCGATCAGTTCCGGCACCGCGCCGGCGCGCGCCGCGATCACCGGAAGGCCGCAGGCCATGGCCTCGAGAATGACCAGCCCGAACGTTTCGCCGCTTCCGGCGTGCACCAGCGCATCGGCCGAGGCCAGCCACTGTGCCAGTTCCACGCCGTCGCGCCGGTAGGGCAATTGCGTGACGTTGGCGGCGAGTCGGCCGGCACGGCAACCGCCGATCATCAACAGGTGATAGGGGCGGCCGAGTCGCGCGAATGCCTGCAGCAGGACCGGGACGTTCTTTTCATCCGTGAAACGTCCCGCATACACCAGCACGCGCGAGTGTGCATCGACGTTTAGCCGCTCGCGCAGCCACGGGCCGCGCCGGTCCGGGTGAAAGACCGTCTCATCGACGCCGAGCGGCTGGTGCACGGTGTGGGCGATTCCGAGCTCCCCGAGGACCCGTACCATCAGGCGGCTCGGCGCGAAGACGACGTCGAAGCCTTCGTACAACCAGCGGACGTAGGCCGCAGCGGACCGTTCCGCAGCGCGGCCGCCCATACGCCGAGCGAGAATGCGCGGCAGATTCGAGTGACAGAACGCCGCGCAGGGCACGGCGCGACGACGCGCGACGGCGCGTGCTGCCCACGCCGGATGAAACGCATCACCGGCCTCGATCAGATCGGGCTCGAGCGCCTCGAGCAGCCGCCGCCAGCGACGCGGATTGAGCGGCAGGCGGTAATTGAACGAGCCGGGTACGGGCAGGCCGGGAACCGAACACAGCGCGCCCGGCGCCATCCGCTCGGTGCGGCCCGGCACGAGCAGCGTGTGCTGCCAGCCGGGCTGGGCGGCGAGCCAGTCGTGTTTGGCGTTCAGGTAGCGCCGCACCCCGCCGCTCGTCGGCGAGTAGAACAGCGTCGTATCGACGAGGCGGCGCGGGTTCATGGGTCGATCCTGATCCTCGGGGCCCGTTCCCCCACCGCCGATTGCACGCCCCACGCCGGGGAGTGTCAAGGCGCCGCGGCGCCGCGCGGATGTCTCAGGCGGCCGACTGAGTCTGCCGGCGCGATCCGCTGCGCAGTCCCGCGCAGGCGGCAATCAGCGCCTCGGCGCTGGCGAAGCGGTCCTCGCGCCGCTTCGAGAGCAGCTGCTCGAGCAGCGGCGCGTAGCCGCCGAGGGCGCTCGGCAGGCGCGGCGGGGCGGCATTGACGTGCTGCTGCAGCACCTCCATGGCGCTGTTGCCCACGAACGGCTTACGGCCGGTCAACATCTCGTGAAAGATGACCCCGAGGCTGTACAGATCGGAGCGGGGGTCGAGCTTCTCGCCGAGCGCCTGCTCGGGGCTCATGTAGTACGGCGAGCCGCGCAGCACACCGGTGTAGGTGCTGTGATGACTGCCATCGAGCTGACGGGCCAGACCGAAGTCGATCAACACGACATTGTCGTTGTCGCGCAGCATGACGTTCGGCGGCTTCAGGTCACGGTGCAGCATGCCGGCGCGGTGCACCACGCCGAGCGCTGCCGCGATGCGTTCCAGGAAGCGCAGCGCCTCCGATTCGGTCACGCCGACGTGCATGCGCGCCTTCAGATCGCCCCGCGGGAAATACTCCATGGCCAGGTACTCGTAGCCGTCCTCGATGCCGTGATCGAAGATGTGCACGACCGCCGGGTCATGCACGGCCAGGATCGCCTGATACTCCCGTTCGAGCGCCTGTGCGCCGCGCTCGTCGCAGGGGATCTTGCTCACCTTGAGCGCGACCTCGGCACCGTGTGCGGCACTCTCGGCGAGGTACACCACGGCCTTGTCGGACTCGCTGAGTTTGCGGGTGATCTCGTAGCCGCTGATGGCCGGGTGCCCCGCCACGATGGGTGCGGCGCGTCCCGTTCGAGGCGGCTTCGCCGGAACAACGTCCGCAGCCGCCTCGGGCGCCGGTGGCGGCTGCAGTTCCTGCAGCGCCTGATCGAGTGCCGCTTTCAGCCGCGCCGGGGTCACCAGGCGCTTCGGCAGGTAATCGGTAGCGCCGGCCCGCAAGGCCTGCACGGCGCGCAGCTCATCGCCGTGTTCGGCGAGCACCAGCAGCACCGGGGCGGTACCGCTCTGGCGCAGCGCGCGCACCTGGGCCAGCGCCGGCGGCTCGCCCTCCTCGTCGCCGGTACCGAAGTCTGCCGCCAACACCAGCGCCTCGCAGGCCGGGCCGGTCGCGAGCGCACCCAGCGCGCTGCTTTCGGTCGGCTCGAGGGTGCCGATGGCGGCCTGGGGATACAGAATCGAGAGGTGCAGCCGCACCCACTCGCGATACTTCGCATCGCGATCGACGATCAATATGCGTATCGCTGCGGAATTCATGCGCAGTCTGGGACCTTGGACCAGGCCTGGCCGTTTGTCGCCCCCGGCGGCGCGATTCTGTGAATCACGTCAACCGTTGCTCGGGTTATGTGATGTGCGCGGGGGCAGGGCTCAGCGCGGCAGCAGGAACTCCCGCCCCTGGTAGGAGAGCACCACTCCGTCGGGGCGGATTTTCACCACGCTGACGCCGTCGGCGAGCGCATCGCCCTGGTGCAGTTTCTGCATGTTGATCATGACGAAGCGTTTGCTGGGCAGCGGACTGTAGACATGCAGATCCAGATGCAGGCGCGGCAGCGTGCTGCCGGGTTCGGCTTCGATCTGTGCATAGAGCGGGAGGGATCCTGCGGGCGGTGCGGTGCCGCTCGCCGCAGCGCTGGCCGCCGGCTGCAGGGCGGCCTCGAGATCCGCGGGGTTGGGCTGATTCGCAGTGCCCGCGCCCGCGCCCGCGGCGGCCGGTGCAGTGCTCTGCGACGCGGACGCCGATGCCGGCGGTATCGCCGGAGCGACGGCCGGCGCGAGGGCCGGGGCGACGGCCGGCGCCTGGGCCGCGGAAGCGCTCGGCGGTGCGGAGACGGGCGCTGGTGCGGAGGCCCCCGCAGGCTGCGGTGCGGGCGCCGGGCCGGGCCTTGCGGTCGGGGTCACCGCAGCGGCGGCCGGTGTCGATGATACCGCAGGCACCTGCGCCTTTCCGTCCCGGCGGCTGAGCACGATCCAGCCGAGCGTCATGACGTTGATCAGCACGAGCAGGACGATGATCACCGCCCAGACGGGCACCGTCCGGCGCGGCTGAACGACCTTGACCTCGAACAGGGCGGGTCCAGCCTGGCGCTGGCGCGCGTGTTCGGATTTCTTCAGGGCGTCGAGGATGAATGACATGTCAGCCGCCGTTGTGCTGCGCCGCAAGCAGCGGTGAATTCGGGTCGGCGAGCGCGCCGGAGACCGCCATCTGGGTCTGCACGCCCGCAATCCCGTCCACCGCCAGGCCGTGAGAACGCTGGAAGCGGCGCACCAGCCGCACCAGGCCCGAATCGTACACGGTGCCGGGATCGCTGCCCGCGGGCACCCCCTCCAGGTGCTGCAGGCTGCGGCGCAGCCAGCGCACGCTGGCTCCGCTCATGCCGGCCGAGAGCGTGCGCAGCCGGCCATCGGCCGGCCGCCACAGCAGCGCGTAGCGACCGAGCCATGCCCGTGACAAGGCCGTGCGCCGCACGCGCGCGGGCGTCGGTCCGAGATCCACGGTCGCGTGCGATGGCGCGAGGTGCTGCAGGACGACGTGGTAGGTCTGACCGGCCGCATCGGTCAGCAGCAGAATCGCCGGCCGGTTGTACAGGCGCAGTTCACCGAGCGAGCCCTGACCCTTGACGCATACCAGGCCGTGCTGTGCGGCCTGCTGGCAGGGGGCGGGGCCACCGGGGGGGTCCTTCAGTCCCCAGAGGCCCAGCAGCCGCGCATAGGCCGCCGACGGGGTGGCCTGCGCGCCATAGCGGCCCAGCAGGCCCTGGAGCGAAACGGACGCGCTCACGGCCCGAGCCGGACCACGGGGCGGCGCTGGCGGGGGCGACAGGCGTGCCGGCGGCAGGCGGCGCTGTACGTGCCCACGCGCCGTGCTGATCCCTGGCAGACTCGGGCCGAATCGCCAGAATACGACCCCCGCGACGCCGAGCAGCGCCGCGACGGCCGCGACGCCCGCCCAGAGCGGCCAGGACCGCTCGGTGCGGCGACCGAAGACCTCCCCGCCCGCCTGGCGCACCAGTGCCCCGGTGACGTGGTGGCGGTCGAGCGAGTAGCCGCCGAGCAGGGCGCGGTCGCAGAGGATGTTGATCAGGCGCGGCACGCCGCCGGAGAGCCGATGGATCCGCTGCAGGGCCCGCCGGCTGAAGATCTCGCTGGTCGCCCCCGCGACGCGCAGGCGATGGCGTACGTACGCCGCCGTCTCCGGCGCGCTGAGCGGGTCGAGGTGATAGCGTCCGGTGATGCGCTGCGCCAACTGGCGCAGCTCGAGTCGATCGAGCAGCTCGCGCAGCTCCGGCTGGCCGATCAGGATGATCTGCAGGAGCTTCTGCGTGTTGGTTTCGAGATTGGTCAGCAGACGCACCTGCTCGAGCACTTCGGGGGCGAGGTTCTGCGCCTCATCGACCACGAGCACGACGCGCTTGCCGGCGGCATGGGCGCGCAGCAGATACGTGTTGAGGATGTCGACCAGGTCCTTCAGGCTGCGGGTGGCCTCATCCGGCACGCCGATGCCCAGCTCCTCGCACAGCGTCAGCAGGAACTCCGGAGGGCTCATGCGCGGATTGAGGATCAGCGCGATCTCGGTGTTCTCCGGCGTCTGCGCCAGCAGCGAGCGCACGATAGTGGTCTTGCCCGTGCCCACCTCGCCGGTGAGTTGGATGAATCCCCCGGCCTCGCGGATTCCGTACAGCAGATGCGCCATCGCCTCGGCATGGCGCTCGCTCAGGAAGAGGTAGCGCGGATCCGGAGTGATCGAGAAAGGCTTCTCGTTGAGGCCGAAGAACGACAGGTACATCGGGCACCGACTAATCCAGCAAGTTTCCCCGCCGCAGTGCGCGGCTGCCGAAGCGCTCGCGGACCTGATCGAGCGCCGCATCGAGTCGGGCATTGCCGCCGGGCGTCGACTGCTCGAACAGACCCATCTGCGTCGCCGGCGAGAGTTCCGCGAGCGTCACGCCGAGCAGGCGCAGTTTCGCACCCCGATGCTCGGCGAGCCAGCGCCGCAGCAGCTCCTGCGCCACCTCGCGGATCGCGCGCCCGTCCTGGGTGGGCGGGTTGATGCCGCGCTGGCGGGTGAACGTCGAGAAATCGTGGCGGCGGATCTTGACCCCGATGCGCCCGCTCATCAACCCCTTGCGGCGCAGCCGCTCGCAGGCCTTGTCCGCCAGGCGCGCCAGGTGCGCCTCGAGCTCGCGCGGCTGCGTCAGATCGCGTTCGAACGTGTCCTCGGCACTGAGGGACTTGTCCTCCGCATCGGTGCTCACCGGACGCTCGTCGATGCCGGCCGCGCGCTCGCGCATCCTGGGGGAATCGCGCCCGAACAGGGGCCAGAGCACCGCGTCTGGCGCACCGCGCAGGTCGCGCAGCGTACGCAGGCCGGCTGCCTCGACTTTCTCGCCGAGTTTGCGCCCCAGGCCCGGCAGCCGCCGCACCGAGAGCGGATCGAGCACCTCGCGTACGCGCTCGGGGGGGACGACCGTGAGTCCGTCGGGCTTGTCCAGGTCCGAGGCGATCTTGGCGACGAGCTTGTTCGGCGCAACGCCCACCGAGGCGGTCAGTCCGGTGCGTGCGAAAATCTCCGCCTTGATCCGCCGGGCGATGGCCGGCGGATCACCGAGCAGCTGCACGCTACCGGTGACGTCGAGGAACGCCTCGTCCACCGAAAGGCCCTGCACCAGGGGAGTGATTTCCCGGAACACCGCGAACACCTGCGCAGAGACTTCCCGGTAGCGCCCCATGCGCGGCGGCACGCAGACCGCAGCGGGGCACAATCTCAGGGCGGTGCTCATGGGCATCGCCGAGCGCACCCCGAAGCGGCGTACTTCATAACTCGCCGCGGCGACCACCCCGCGAGTCCCGGCGTGCCCGACCACCACCGGAAGGCCGGCGAGTTCGGGCCGGTCGTGCTGTTCCACCGAGGCGAAGAACGCGTCCATGTCCACATGGAGGATCGAACGGATCACGGCGGCACGGGCCTGTCGACAACGCTCAGAGGGAGAGAAAACTGTAGGTCACGGTGCCGGCGAGTACCGTCAGGCCGACGAACAGGTACGCCGTGGCGAGCCCGGCCATCTTGCCGAGCGTCCACGCCGGGCTTTGTCCGTACACGCGCCGCATCGCCAGGTAGTAATAGACGGGAATGGCGAACGTGACGGCGAAGTCCAGCGGGCCGAGGAGCGCCTGCGAGGTGCTGAACAGACCGACCAGCTCGAGAATCCCGAAGGTCACGAACAGGAAGGCGTGGTTGTGCAGCAGGAACAGCAGGTGCTCGACGTAGTGGCGGCGCGGCTGGAGGAACAACGGCACCATGGCGAGGGCCAGCAGCGGCAGCAGCAGGAACATCGCACGCTCATAGTTGCGCTCGAGCACCGCCACGAAACGCCGGGCACCGCCCCGGGCCGCCACCGCGAGGCAGCTGTGATCCACCCGCCCGGCGAGCCAGGGCGAGACGCGTGCGCCGTAAGTGCTCAACTGGGCGCACACGGGGCGCGGATCGATCGCCGCCCGGGTGCCGTGCGGGACGTTTGCCGCAGCGCCGGACGGCGCCACCGCCATGTGAAAGGCCTTGCCCTGGTGCACCACGATGACGTCGGTGCGCGATCCAAGCGACGTCGCGAGTCCCGTGATGAAAAAGAACAGCAGGCTCACCACCAGGTACAGCCGCACCGGCGGCAGGTAGCGCACGCGATGGCCGTCGAGAAACTCCCGGGTCAGCGATCCCGGCCGGAACAGCAGCGCGCGCAGCGTCAGCCACAGCCGCGAGTCCGCGTGCGTCATGTCCTCGGTCGCCTCCTGCAGGAAATGCCAGAAGGAGTGCACCGGGTGCTCGTGGTGGCGTTGCCCGCACTGGCTGCAGAACGGCCCGGCCAGCGCCGCGGAGCAATTCTCGCACGTCACTTCCGGGTGATACGCGCCGACGGCGCCGTCACCAGTGGCGGCCGCGACGGACTCGATCGCCGTGTTCATGCCAGCGCCGGGGAGGCCGTGCGCTGCTCGCAATCCGGCTGAGCCTGCGTGCCGAGCTCGTGCGGCGCGAAATCATCGACGTTCACGAGGTTCATCACCTTGGCATCGAAGGCGCGCAGCGCATCGGCTTCCGCGGCGCTGATGATGCCGGCGGCGAGTGCCTGCTCGAGCTGACCGGGCAGATCGAGGGCGCTGATCCGGCCGGTCTTGACCCCTTCGATGCGGATGCGCTTCTCCAGTGGTTCCATGTCGAGGGCGAGTTCGAGCGCCTCCTCGAGCAGCCCGAGCGGATTGCCGGGCTCTACGGTGGTGTAGATGTACTGGCCGATGCGCTGGCGGCTCGGCGAGGGCTGCGTGAGCCGCTCGGCGACCTGACGGCCGAGCCGGTCGGAGGGCGCCGAATAGTGCCGCCCGCGCGGGAAGACGACCGCGCGCATCAGTCCGGCGAGCATGCGGTTGGGGAAGTTGCGCAGAAAGCCGTGCAGCTGTTCCTGGGCGTGATAGAGCAGGTTGCGGCAGGCCCACTCCACGATCGGCAGGTCGTCCTCCGGGCGGCCCTGGTTCTCGTGATGCTTCAGCACCATCGAGGCGAGGTACATCGCGGAAAGCACGTCTCCGAGCCGGGCCGAGAGATTTTCCTTCTTCTTCAGGTAGCCGCCGAGGGTGAGCATCGCGACGTCCACGGTGAAGGCGAACGAGGCGCTGAAGCGCACGATGTGTTGATAGTAGCGCGCCGTCGGTCCGCTCACGGGCGAGCGAGTGAAGCGCGCATGCGTCAGCGCCATGATGAGCGAGCGCACCGCGTTGGAAATCGTGAAACCGATGTGGCCGAACAGGGCGCGGTCGAACTCTTCCAGACCCTGGGCGTGATCGGGATTGCGGGCAGCATTCATCTCGCGCAGCACGAACGGATGGCAGCGGACCGCACCCTGGCCGAAGATGATCAGGCTGCGCGTGAGGATGTTCGCGCCCTCCACGGTGATCGTCACCGGTACGGCCTGGTAGCTGCGCCCGAGGTAGTTCTTCGGACCGAGGCAGATCCCCTTGCCGCCGTGCACGTCCATGGCGTCGTTGGCGACCTGGCGGCCCATCTCGGTCACATGGTATTTGAGCATCGCCGAGGGCACGGAGGGCTTCTCGCCGCCATCGATGGCGCCTGCCGTGACCGAGCGCGCGGCATCCATGGTGTAGGTGAGGCCGGCCATGCGAGCGAGCACCGATTCGACGCCCTCGAAGCGACCGACCGGCATGTTGAACTGCCGGCGGATGCGCGCATAGGCGCCGCTCGCCCACACGCCCGCCTTCGCGCCCCCGGTGGCATTGGAGGGCAGCGAGATGCACCGGCCGACCGAGAGCTGCTCGACCAGCATGCGCCAGCCGGCGCCGGCCATCTTCGGTCCCCCGATGATGAAATCGAGCGGCACGAACACGTCGCGGCCCTGCACCGGCCCGTT
>JAKADE010000473.1:1873-3433 GCA_021820785.1 Pseudomonadota bacterium | reverse complement strand
GCACGCGATTCGATGTCTACCGCAAGCGCAACGGGGAAGTGCTCGTCACGGTCGTGAGCGGCACGGTCTCGGTGGAAGGGCTCGGCGCCGGCGCCGGCGACCGTCCCTCCTGGATGCGCCGGCTCACGGCCAATGAACAGATCGAGTACTCCTCGGTCGGCCTGATTGCCGATGTGCATGCCGCGAGCGCCGTGAACGCCATCCGCTGGCGGCAGGGAATCATCGAGACGCGCGGGGAGCCGCTGTCGAAGTTCGTCAGCAACCTCAGCCGTTACACCGCGCAGCGGATCGTCATCTCCGATCCGCGTGCCGCGCAGATGCAGATCGGCGGGGCGTTCAGCGTCCGCAACGTGGACGCCACGCTCGAGCGCATTGCCCGGATCGAGCCCATCACCGTCACTCAACAGGACGGGCAGCTCATCCTGGGGTATCGGTCCGGTCCCCGGCGGTCGAGGAGCGATTCCCGCTGAGCGGTGCGGATCGAGTGTTTCTTGGACCATTAACACCTACAGAGGACTAGCAGATGCTCATTCTTACCAGGCGAGTCGGGGAAACCGTGATGATCGGGGACGAGGTGACCATCACGGTCCTGGGGGTCAAAGGCAATCAGGTGCGTATCGGCATCAATGCCCCGAAACACGTCGCGGTGCACCGCGAGGAGATTTACGAGCGCATCAAGCGCGAACAGCGCACCAACGGCAACGGCAACGGGGATTCCGCGCCGGTGCCGAGCTTCGCGCCGCCGGGCGCATAAATTGTCGCCGCCGCGGCGGGCGAACGTCCCGCGAGCCGCAGCGGCGCTGGCCTGACACGTCTGCGTACGGGCTGCCGCGGCCTTCTCGGCGCGGCAGCCCCGGCTGCGGGAGTGGCCCACTGGTGCAACGCGTGGCCGGGAGTGCTAGACTTTCGCGCTATAAGTAAAATCAAAAGGCCTGCCGCCGGACCGCATGCGCTACCAGCAATCTAGGGAAGAGAGCGCCGAGATTCTCCGGCGGGCGCTGCAGTTGATGTCTCCACACCCGGCCGGCTACCACCCGTTGAGCTATGCGGTGTGGTACGAGCATGCCGCCGAGCTCAATCCCCCGCTCACCCAGGAACTCGACAAGCTGCTCGCCTGCGACGGCACGCTTTCCGACACGGAGATCTGTCGGCTGCATGCGCTGCACATCGCGGCGCGCGACGTGGAGATGTTCGAGCTGGCGCAGCGCGAGCTGCGTGAGCTGATCGGGCGCACCGAGCAGGACACCGCGGCGGCCGAAGGGACGCTGCAGAGCTTCACCGAGACGCTCGCGCACACCACCGAGCGGCTCGCCGAACCGGATCCGCAGAGCGTGCGCACACTGCTGCATGATCTGTTGGCCCAGGCCTCGCACGTGCAGTCGACGCTGCGCGGGCTGCACGCGCAGCTCGCCAAGCAGCGCGAGGAGGTCGCCGGAGTCATCGAGCGGCTGGAGCGGGCCCAGACCGAGCCGCTGCGCGATCCGCTCACGGGACTGGAGAATCTCGCCGGCTTTCGCCGCGCGTTCGACGGGCAGGACGATCCGGCCGACTTCTCCGCAG
>JAKADE010000473.1:0-1863 GCA_021820785.1 Pseudomonadota bacterium | reverse complement strand
GTGGTGCTGCTCGCCGTGGACATCGACTACTTCAAGCGCATCAACGACACCCACGGCCACGTCATCGGCGACAAGGTGCTGATGAAGGTGGCGAAGATCCTGCGCGAGCAGCTCGGGTCGCAGGACGTCGCGGCGCGCATCGGCGGGGACGAGTTCGTGGTGCTCCTGCGCGGCAAGGCCCTCGGCGCCGCCGCGGCGCTCGCCGAGCGGATCCGCTCGGCCGCGCAGCGCAGCCTGATCGTGCATCCCGACGGGGCGCAGTTCGCCGGCGAAGTGACGCTCTCGATCGGCGTGGCGAGCGGGCGCGATGGCGATTTGCTCGAGACGCTGCGCCACCGCGCCGATGCGGCGCTCTACGATGCCAAGGCGGCCGGCCGCAACCGCGTCTCGCTCGCCGGCGAGATCAGAACGCGCTGAGCGCGCTCAACACTCGGTCACGTTTACCGCGAGCCCTCCCTGGGAGGTCTCCTTGTAAATGGTCGACATGTCCTCGCCCGTCTGGCGCATGGTGAGAATGACGTGATCCAGCGAGACCTTGTGGCTGCCGTCCCCGCGCATGGCGAGCCGCGCGGCGTTGATGGCCTTCACCGCGCCCATGGCATTGCGCTCGATGCACGGGATCTGCACCAGACCGCCGACCGGATCGCAGGTGAGTCCGAGGTTGTGCTCCATGCCGATCTCCGCGGCATTCTCGCATTGCTCGTTGCTACCCTGCAGCGCGGCCACGAGTCCCGCGGCGGCCATCGAGCAGGCCACACCCACCTCGCCCTGGCAGCCCATCTCGGCCCCTGAGATCGAGGCATTCTGCTTGTAGAGCATGCCGATCGCCGCGGCGGTGAGCAGAAAGCGCATCACCCCGTCGTCGCAGGCGCCGGGCTCGAAGCGGTAGTAGTAGTGCAGCACCGCCGGCACGATGCCCGCCGCGCCGTTGGTCGGGGCCGTGACCACCCGGCCGCCGGCGGCGTTTTCCTCGTTCACCGCCAGCGCGAAGGCATCGACCCAGTCGAGCGTCTCGAGCGGACGGGTGCCGCCGCTCTCGGTGAGCTGGCGGTAGAGCTTCGGGGCGCGCCGGCGCACCTTCAGCGGCCCGGGCAGCACGCCGTTCTGGCGGAAGCCGCGCGTCACGCAGGCCTGCATCACCGCCCAGATCCTCATCACCCCGGCGCGCACCGCTTCCTCGCTCGCCCAGGCCCGCTCGTTGGCGAGCACCAGCTCGAAGATCTCGAGCCCGTGCTCGCGGCTGAGCGCGAGCAATTCCCGGGCGCTCGAGAACGGGTAGGGGGCCGCGGCCCGTGCGCTCGCCTCGCGCGCGTGGTCCTCGCCGGCGCGCACGATGAACCCGCCGCCGATCGAGTAGTAGTCCTGCTCGTGCGTCGCGCCACCGGCGAGTGCGGCGGTGAAGCGCATGCCGTTGGGATGCTCCGGCAGCCGCTCGGCGCGCAGCAGCAGCAGGTGGCGCGCGGGTTCGAAGGCGACCGAGTGGCACCCGAGGAGCGCGATCCGGCCGTTCGCGCGGATCGTCTCGAGCATCGGGGCGATGCTGTCGGGGTCGACCGTCTCCGGCTCCGCCCCGGTGAGGCCCATCAGCACCGCCCGGTCGGTGCCGTGCCCGAGCCCGGTGAGTGCGAGCGATCCGTAGAGACGCACGGTGACCGATTCGACCGACTCGAGCCGGCCGCTGCGCTGAAGTTCGAGCAGGAACTCGCGCGCCGCGCGCATGGGCCCCATGGTGTGCGAACTCGACGGACCGATGCCGATCTTGAAGATGTCAAACACGCTGAGCGACATGCAGTGAACCTCGTGAGGCGCGGGCCGCGGCCCGCGCCGATGTGGGTAGTATCGGCTCCGGCGGTGCGGCGGGGG
>JAKADE010000472.1 GCA_021820785.1 Pseudomonadota bacterium | reverse complement strand
ATTCTCGTGACCGATGCGCTGACTGCCGGTGAGCAGGCTGTAGGCGAACTGCTCCGGTTCGAGCTGCGCGTAGCGTGCGACGTGCTCGAACCATTCCATGCGGTTGCGCGCCGCGCTCTGCAGCTTCAACACCTCGAGGCTGCGCTCCTTCTGATACGCGTGCAGCGCGTCGGCGAGCGGTGCCCCGGAGGTCACGTGCTGCGAGAGCGAGATGGCATCCTCCATGGCGAGCTTCGTGCCCGAACCGATGGAGAAATGCGCGGTGTGCGCGGCGTCGCCGATCAGAACCCGCTTGCCGTGCGACCAGTGCTTGCAGTTCACGCGCAGAAAGTTCAGCCATGCCGAGCCGCGCAGGTGCGTCGCGTTGCTCTGCAGGCGGTGACCGCCGAGGTAGCGGGCAAACAGCTGCTCGCAGAAGGCGATCGATGCGGCGGTGTCGCAGCGGTCGAGTCCATGGGCCTGCCAGGTCTCCTCGCGCGTCTCGACGATCACGGTGGAGAGCTCGTCGCTGAACTGGTAGGCGTGGATCTGGAACCAGCCGTGCTCGGTCTGCTCGAACGCGAAGGTGAAGGCGGCGAAGTGCTGAGTCGTGCCCAGCCAGATGTAGCGGCAGTTGCGCCGGTCGAGCTCCGGTGCGAACGCCTCGGTGTGACGGGTTCGGGTTCTGCTGTTGACCCCGTCGGCGGCCACGATCAGGTCGGCGTCGTCGAATTCCTCGTCGCGGTCGATTTCGTGCTGGAAATGCTGCTGCACGCCGAGCTCATGCGCGCGCGTCTGCAGCAGTGCGAGCAGTCGCTTGCGCCCCAGGCCGCAGAAGCCGTGTCCGCCGCTGAGGAAGGTGCGGCCGCGAAAGTGGATCGCGATGTCGTCCCAATGATGGAACTCCCCGGTGATCGCCGCATGCGTGGGGGCATCGGCGCGGCGGAAGTTCTCGATGGTCCGATCGGAGAACACGACGCCCCAGCCGAAGGTGTCATCCGGCCGATTGCGCTCGAATACATCGATCCGGGCGTGTGGCAACGCTTTACGCAGCAAGATGGCGGCGTACAGTCCAGCCGGCCCGCCGCCGACACAGACGACTCGTTTCACGGCGGTCTCCCCCGTCTTCAGGCGGTATCGCATTCACCGAGGGCCTGTGTTATATTCCCAATTGCTTGAGGTGTCAAATATAATTCCCTTGGCCCGTCGGTTCGCTCAAGTGGAGACAAGTGACATGAGTGCTGCTGCCAAAGCCCCCCAGGCCCAGGTCCTCGCTGAACTCGTTGCCGCGCTGGCCGGCGGTGCCGTCCGGGTGGTGGATCTGACGGTCCCGCTCGAGCCGTCAACGGCGACGATCCAGCTGCCGCCACAGTTCGCCCCGTCCAAGCCGTTCGCGTTGCAGGAGATTTCCCGCTACGACGAACGCGGGCCGGCGTGGTACTGGAACAATATTTCCTGCGGGGAGCATACCGGGACGCATTTCGATGCCCCGATTCACTGGGTGACCGGTAAGGATTACCCGCAGAATGCGACCCACAACATTCCGGTCGAGCGCTTCATCGGTCCGGCGTGCGTGATCGACGTGTCGGAGAACGTTCGCTCGAATGCGGACTATCTGCTGACGCGCGAGCACGTCGAAGCCTGGGAGGCCCGTCACGGCCGTATCCCGGTCGGCGCCTGGGTGCTGATCCGGACCGACTGGTCGAAGCGTACGGCCGCAAAGGACTTCCTGAACATCGGCGCCGACGGGGCGCATACCCCGGGATTTCATCCGCAGTGCGTGCCGTTCCTGGCGCGTGAACGGGATATCCTCGGCGTCGGCGTCGAGACGGTCGGTACCGATGCCGGCCAGGCGCCGACCTTCGAGCCGATGTTTCCCTGTCATACCCTCATGCACGGATCGAACCGCTTCGGACTCGCCAGTCTGACGAATCTCGACCAGCTGCCGGCGACCGGCGCCGTCGTGATCGCCCCGCCGCTGAAAATCGTCAACGGCTCCGGCAGCCCCCTGCGGGTGCTGGCGCTGGTGCCGGTGAGCTAGGCGCCGGCGGGTCCATGGCCGAACGTTCGTTTGCGAAGCAAGTCGAGTCTCTGCGGCTCGGCGCGGGCGCGGAGTTTCGCGGCGAAGGGATTCTGGCGGTCACCAAAGCGCTGCTGCAGTCGGGCGTCGCTTACGTGGGCGGCTATCAGGGTGCGCCCATCTCGCACCTCATGGACGTGCTGGCCGACGCCGAGGACATCTTGGCGGAGCTCGGCGTGCACTTCGAGGCGAGCGCGTCTGAGGCGACTGCTGCGGCGATGCTCGCGGCTTCCATTAACTACCCGTTGCGCGGCGCCGTCACCTGGAAGTCGACGGTAGGCACGAACGTCGCGTCCGACGCACTCTCGAACCTTGCCTCCGCGGGCGTCAAGGGCGGAGCCCTGATCATCCTCGGCGAGGACTACGGCGAGGGTGCCAGCATCATGCAGGAGCGCACCCACGCGTTCGCCATGAAGTCGCAGATGTGGCTGCTGGATCCCCGCCCGCATTTGCCGGAAATCGTGCGCGCGGTCGAGCAGGGATTCGAGCTGTCCGAGGCCAGCCACACCCCGGTGATGCTGATGCTGCGCATCCGTGCCTGCCACGTGTACGGACGGTTCATCGCTTCGGACAACCGGCGCCCCGCATTCTCACCTGCCGATGCGCTGGCGGCGCCCTCGCGCGACTACGGCCGCATCATCCTGCCGCCCTCCACCTACGCGCAGGAACGGGAGAAGATCGAGCAACGCCTGCCCGCTGCCGTGCGTTTCCTCGCCGAGCGCAGCGTGAACCAGCTGATCGACGCTGAGCGCAACGACATCGGCATCGTTCTGCAGGGAGGGTTGTACAACAGCGTGCTGCGGGCGTTGCAGCTGCTCGGCTGCGCCGATGCGTTCGGCACCAGCCGCGTGCCGCTGTACGTGCTCAATGCCACGTACCCGCTGGTCGCTGACGAATGGGTGCGCTTCTGCAGCGGCAAACGGGCGGTCCTGGTGGTCGAGGAGGGCCAGCCGGAGTTCATCGAGCAGGGCGCGAGCCAGATTCTGCGCCGTCACGAGATCGGTACACGGTTGCTCGGCAAAGACGTGCTGCCGATGGCGGGGGAGTACAGCGTCGACGTCCTGCGCCAGGGAATCGACGCATTGCTGCAGCGCTGGGCGCCGCAGCTGGCGCTCGCGGCGCGGCCGGCGCGGCCCACCGTGCCGCCACGGCTCGCCGAGCTGGTCCCGCCGCGTCCCTCGGGCCTGTGCACCGGTTGCCCGGAGCGACCGCTCTTTGCCGCCATGAAGTTGCTGCAGCGGCAGATTGGGCCGATGCACATCAGTGCGGATATCGGCTGTCATTCTTTCGCCACGCTGCCCCCGTTCAACATGGGCAACAGCATCATGGGGTACGGGCTCGGCTCTGCCGGGGCATCGGCCCTGAGCGGCGCTGGCGCAA
>JAKADE010000019.1 GCA_021820785.1 Pseudomonadota bacterium | reverse complement strand
AATTCGCTCAGATGTTCACGGCAGACGTGCGGATCCATCGATCAACCTCCGTGGATCTGCGCCAGCGTCTGCTCGGATTGCATCAGTTGACTGGCCACGACGTGCGGCTGAACGGTATAGGTGCCGCTGTCGATGGCCGACTGCAACTGCGCGACGCGGCCCGAATTCACGGCCGGCAGCGAACTCAATTGCTGAGCCAGACCGGAGAGGAAACTGGCTGAATCAGTGATATGAACGTCCGAGCCGCCCGCATGGGCTGACGCCGCCGGTCCCGAGGCCTGCCCGGTGGCCGTCTCAGCCGCGCGCCGTGCACCCGCACCGGTGTCGACCACCGGCGGAGCGCCGTTTAAACCATTGATTTTGCTCGACATCACTGCTCTCCTCGAGCACCGTTGCCTAGGTATCGGCGTGCGGCGAGGAAACTTTAGGGTGAGACATAAACCACGTGAGCATCCCCTACCGTGCCCTGCACGACCTTCTTGGACGCCGGGTTCTGGACCCGGATGAGCTCGCCGTACCGCCCATCCTGCAGGGCCACCCCGGTGGCGCGAACCTCGATTCCGTCGATCGAGGCGATCAGCGTCACCTGCTGACCCTGGCGCACCATGAAATCCGCCAGGAGATCGCTGGCGTGCAGCACGGCGCCGGCCGGCATCGGGTGGCGCAGCGTGCTGCGCGAGAGCAGCGCCAGATTCGTGACGTATCCGGCTGCGACGCCCGACACGAGCCGTGTCTCCGGCGCCAGATCCGCCGGCGTGAGCCGCACGCCGGCATTCTCCGGCTGGCGTAATGCCCAGACGTTGATGCGCGACTCGATACTCACCGGAACATAAATGGTCCAATGGGCACCGGATTGGCATCCGACCGAGATCGACATATTCGGCTGCAGCCGCGCGCCGGAGAGCATGCCGGCCTGGAGCGGGGCCTGACACCGTGCCAGCCGCAGACGGGAGTCCAGCGGACCGGCATGAACCACGATGCCCTGCTCACCGGGAGGCATTTGGGCTTGCACGAACTGCACGGCGGCCTGGCGGATGCTCGCGATGGGCTCCACTGCCCCGAATGCCCGCCCCATGCAGCCGAAGGCCAGCACCCAAAACGATGCCGCAGCCGCGACGCGGTGCGACCGACGACAAAATGACACATGCGCTTTCATGCCTGCTCAGCATGCAAATGTCGGGCCACCCCCGACTCATCATTCTCTACACATCTTAGGCCGCGCACCTCAAGTCCCGGCCGGGCGGGCCGCTAACGAACCTGCACGTAACTGCCGTCCCGCCCGCTGCCGCTGCCGGCAAACCTCCGCCGCGCAGACGTGAACCGCGTCACACTCCCGGACGGTTCACAGCACCCAATCGGCCCGGAACAGCCGTTTCACCAGATTGGCACGGGTCTTGCTGCATCTCCGGCAGGTTTCCTTACCGCCGGTTTTCCGACATGCCGTTCAACCTCAACACCTACCTTGGCGTCCAGCCCGACGCGCTGCAGGTGTTTTCCAAGCGAGCCGAGGTGCTCGCGGCGAATCTCGCCAACGCGGATACGCCCGGATACAAGGCGCGCGACATCGACTTTCGCTCAGCGCTCGCGGCCGCCGACCCGCAAACGGGCGCGAACGGCACCGGCGGCAGCACTCTGCAGATGACCACGGACAACAGACTCGACGTCACCGCGCCGGCGACACCCGGCGGATTGTCCACGGCCCAATTTCTGAAGTACCGCGTGCCACTTGCGCCCTCGCTCGATGGCAACACGGTCAGCTCCCAGCTCGAGGAGGCCAAGTTCGCGCAGAACACCGTGCGCTACCAGGCCGCGCTCACCTTCCTCGAACAGCGATTCACCCAGCTGAAAACCGCGATCACCGGGCAATAACCCCACACCACAGACCTCCGCAGGCTTGTCATGGCACTCTTCAACATCTTCAACATCGCCGGTTCTGGCATGTCCGCCGAATCGGTCCGATTGAACACCGTCGCCAGCAACCTCGCCAACGCCGACAGTGTCAGCAGCAGCGCAAGCACCGCCTACAAAGCCCGCTTCCCGGTCTTCCAGGCCGTGCAGGCCGCGCTGACCCCTGGCGCACCGGCCACACTGCAGGGCGCTGACGCATCGGTTGCCGTCGACGGCATCGTCCAGAGCAACGCGCCGGTCACCGCACGCTACGAGCCCGGCAACCCCATGGCGGATGCCAAAGGCTACGTCTATTCCTCGAACGTCAACGTCGTCGAGCAGATGGTCGACATGATCTCCGCGTCCCGCTCGTACCAGAACGACGCTCAGGTCCTGAACACCTCGAAGACCCTGGCGATCGACACCTTGAAACTCGGCCAGATTTAACCGCACACGCCGCACCGGGAACCCCAGAAATGTCATACAACTCAATCAGCGCCTATTCCGCCCAGACTGCTGCCAATGCGGCCGCGGCGGCGAGTTCCAGCACCAATTCCGCCGGCAGCGCCAACAGCTCACTCGCGCTCACCCAGAACGACTTTCTGCAGCTGCTGGTGACCCAGATGCAGAACCAGGATCCGACCCAGCCGACCAATCCGAGCCAGTTCGTCAACGAGTTCTCCGCGTTGAGCGAGGTGAGCGGCATCAGCAGCATGTCGAACTCGATGAGTGCACTGTCGAACTCGATGTCTTCGGCACAGATCCTGAGCGGCACCAACCTGATCGGTCACACTGTCATTGCCTCTGGAAACTCCGGTTCGCTCAGTGCCGGCGGAAGCATCACGGGCGCCGTCAACGTTCCGGCCGGTACGACCGCGCTCACCGTGCAGGTGACGGACGCCAGCGGCCAGCTGGTCAAAACGTTCTCGGTGCCACCACAGAACGGGGTCACGCCGTTCACGTGGGATGGCACGACGAACTCGGGTAGCCCCGCCCCCTCGGGCACGTACAATTTCAACATCTCAGCCGACACGAACGGCACTCAGTCCTCGCTGACCCCGGAGCTCGCCTACCAGGTGAACAGCGTGACGCTCGACCCGTCAACGAACAGTCTGACATTGAACACCAACGGCGGATCTCTGCCCCTGAGCGCCGTCAGCCAGGTCATGTAAGGAGCCCCAACCATGCCTTTCGCACTCGCCCTCTCCGGAATCAATGCCGCGAACTCCGACCTGAATACGACAGCGAACAATATCGCCAACGTCGATACCGTCGGTTTCAAGCAATCCCGCGCCGAGTTCTCCAGTCTGTTCGCCCAGACCCAGCAGGGTGTGTCGCAAACCGCGATCGGCAACGGCGTGGCGACATCCGAGATCGCCCAGCAGTTCACCCAGGGCAACATCAATTCTACCTCGAACAATCTGGACCTCGCGCTCAGCGGTAACGGATTCTTCGTCGTCAGCAACAATGGCGCACTGTCCTACACCCGCAATGGCGCGTTCCAGGTCGATGCGAACGGCTACCTGGTGACCGCCTCCGGCGACCGTGTGCAAGGCTTCGCTCCGCTCAGCACCGGCGGCTTCAACACCGGCGGCCTGTCCGATCTGCAGCTCACGACCTCGCAGGTCGCCCCGCAGGCAACGAGCACCGCGAACATCACGCTCAATTTGCCGTCGAATGCCACCGCGCCGACCACCACCCCGCTCAACCCGAGCGATCCGACCTCGTACAACAACACCACCTCGCTTACGGTCTACGACTCTCTCGGGGCCGCGCACACGGCACAGATGTACTTCGTCAAGGGCACCGCGCCGAACACCTGGAATGCCCAACTGTACGTTGACGGCACTTCGGTCGGCTCACCTCAGACCCTGACCTATTCGAGCGCCGGAACGCTGGCGACGCCGGCCAATGGACAGGTCAATTTCGGCACGTATAACCCCTTGACCGGCGCCAACCCGATGAATATCGCGTTCAACTTCGGCACGTCGACCCAGTACGGAGACAGCTTCGGGGTGAACGCGGTGTCCCAAAACGGCTATACCACCGGCAGCCTCACCGGCATCAATATCAGCCAGAGCGGCGTGGTCCAGGCGAATTTCACCAACGGTCAATCCAAGACGCTGGGCGAAATCGCGCTGGCAAACTTCGCGAATCCGCAGGGCCTAGCGCAGACCGGCAACACCCAGTGGCAGGAGACGTTCTCCTCCGGTGCAGCGATCCACGGCGTCGCCGGCGGATCCGGATTCGGCACCATACAGTCCGGCGCGCTCGAACAGTCGAACGTGAACGTGACGGCGCAGCTGGTGAACATGATCACTGCACAACGGGATTTCCAGGCCAATGCGCAGATGATCAATACGGCCAATCAGGTTACGCAGGCGATTCTGCGCATCTGATCCGGCACTGAGAGACGCAAGTGAACAAGGCGCTGTATGTCGCGATGACCGGGGCGAAGGAGATTCTCAACGCCCAGGCCGTCAACAACTTCAACCTGGCGAACGTCAATACCACTGGCTTCAAGGCCGAATTGTCGGCGTTCCAGAGTCAGGCGGTCGAAGGCAGCGGGTACGCCTCACGCGTCTATGCCACGGCCAATTCCAGCGGATGGAACGACGCCTCCGGCTCGATGATCACCACCGGGCGGCCACTTGACGTGGCCGTTCAGGGTCAGGGGTTTATCGCCGTTCAGGGGCCAAACGGCCAGGAAGCTTACACCCGCAACGGCGATTTGCACGTCGAGGCCAGCGGGATGCTGGTGACCAGCACCGGTCAATTGGTTCTGGGCGACAGCGGACCGATCAGTGTGCCGCCGAGTGCCTCAGTCAAGATCGGCGCGGACGGCACGGTTTCGGCTGTGCCGCTCGGCCAGACGCCCGACACCCTGGTGACGCTGGGGCGCATCAAGCTGGTCAACCCTCCGCCGACCAGCCTGGTGCGCGGGGGCGATGGACTGTTCGTCACGAGCAGCGGGAAACCGGCCCCGGCCGATGCGACCGTAAGACTCGCCTCCGGGGTGCTTGAGTCGAGCAACGTCGATGTCGCCAATGCCATGGTGAACATGATCGACCTCGCCCGCAGCTGGGATCTGCAGGTCAAGGTCATGAAGAGCGTCAAGAACAACTCGAGCGCAGCAAGCCAGTTGCTGCAGCCCGGTTGATCACGCGGTAGCACGAGGGTACTTTTATGGACGCAGCACTGTGGGCCGCTAAAACCGGTCTCGACGCGCAAAACACCGAGATGTCGATCATCGCCAATAATCTGGCGAACGTAAACACCACGGGATTCAAGCGCGACCGGGCGGTATTCGAAGATCTGCTCTACCAGAACAAGGGGCAGGTCGGCGCGAACACCACGCAGTCGACACAGTCTCCTTCTGGACTGTCGATCGGCACCGGCGTGCGCCTGGTGGCGACCGAAAAGAACTATAGCCAGGGCAGTCTCACCCAGACCGGCAATCCGCTCGATATGGCGGTCCAGGGTCAGGGCTTCTTCCAGATCCAGATGCCGGACGGCACCCTGGCCTACACGCGCGATGGCAGCTTTCAGGTGAATGCACAAGGTCAGCTGGTCACGGCCAGCGGCTACGTGGTGCAGCCGGGGATCACCATTCCCCAGGGCGCCCAGAGTGTCACTGTCGGCACGGATGGAACCGTGAGTGTCCTGCTGCCCGGACAGAGCGCGCCGACCCAGGTCGGGCAGATCCAGCTGGCCAACTTCATCAATCCGACGGGCCTTCAGCCGATTGGCAACAACCTGTTGCTTCAGTCTGCCTCGAGTGGCTCGCCGCAGACCGGAAATCCCGGCTCGAGCGGTCTTGGCACTATCGGTCAGGGCGAACTCGAAGCCTCGAATGTGAACGTAGTGGAGTCACTGGTGAACATGATCGAGACGCAGCGCGCCTACGAGATGAACTCCAAGGCGATCTCGACGGTTTCCCAGATGCTGCAATACGCGACCCAGAACATGTGAGGAAGATTGTGATTACCCATCGAACCCTGCTGCGTCTGCTGCCGGCCATATTCTGCGGCTGTCTGCTCTGCGCCTGCGCCACACAGAGGGCGCTGCATTACGACCAGGCATTCGATATGCCGCAAATGCCGACGCCCTCGGCGGACGGAGCAATCTTTCACCCGGGCTACGACTCCGGGTTGTTCGAAAATGCCACGGCGCACAGCGTCGGGGACATCGTCACCATCCTGCTGCAGGAGTCGACCAGCGCGCAGAAGAGCTCGCAGACCGACACCTCGAAGACCACCAAGGATTCGCTCTCGGCCCCGTCGCTGCTCGGGATCCCGATGACGTTCCACGGCAACTCGTTTCTCAGCGGGACCATCAACAACGGCAATACTTTCAGCGGCGCCGGCGACAGCAAGCAAAGCGACAGTCTGGTTGGTGCGATCACGGTCACCGTGGTGAAGCGCCTGCCGAATGGCAATCTGGTGGTTCGGGGGCAGAAGCTGGTACAGATCAATCAGGGCGAGGAATACGTGCGCCTGCAGGGAATCATCCGTCCGATCGACATTGCTCCGGACAATACGATTTCTTCGCAGCAGGTCGCCGACGCCCAGATTGCCTACGGACAGACCGGTGCGCTCGCCGACGCCAACCAGCCGGGCCTGCTGTCGCGATTCTTCAACAGCCCCTGGCTGCCTTTCTAAGGGACGATCATCGTGACGAAGACGCAACGCACCTGGGAACCGGGCTACAGGACGCTGATCAGAGCGTACTTCGCGCTGACGCTCGCCGCGCTACTGGTCGCCTGTGGCGCCGCTCATGCTGAGCGGGTCCGCGACCTGGCCTCGGTGGCCGGGGTGCGCGGCAACCAGCTGGTCGGTTATGGCCTGGTCGTCGGCCTCGACGGCACGGGCGATCAGACCACGCAGACGCCCTTCACGGTGCTCAGCATCGAGAACATGCTGGAGAAGTTCGGGGTGCGCATCCCGGCGAATACCAATCCGCAGCTGAAGAACGTAGCGGCGGTCACGGTTCATGCCACGCTGCCGCCCTTCGCCCAACCCGGCCAGACGATTGACGTCACCGTGTCCTCGATTGGCAACGCGACCAGCCTGCGAGGCGGAAGCCTGATCATGACGCCGCTGCACGGTGCCGACGGTCAGGTGTATGCCATGGCTCAGGGCAGCGTACTGGTCAACGGCTTCGCCGCTCAAGGCGCGGACGGTTCGAGTATCACCGTCAATATTCCGAGCAGCGGATCGATTCCCAATGGAGCGACGGTCGAGCGTTCAGTCCCGACTGACTTCGACTCGCAGCCCTTCGTGACCCTGAACCTCGACACGCCGAGCTTCACCACGGCGACCCGCCTGACCCAGGTCATCAACAAGACGTTCGGGTCGGGCACTGCCGAGGCGCTCGATTCGGTCTCGATCCGGGTGCGTGCGCCGATGAATCCGAGCCAGCGCACGGCCTATGTCGCAGCGCTGCAGAATCTCAGCGTTTCACCGGGCACGCCGCCGGCGCGCGTGATCATCAATTCGCGAACCGGCACGGTGGTCATCAGTGCACAGGTCAAGGTCATGCCTGCCGCGGTGTCGAGCGGCTCGCTGTCGGTGACCATCACAGAGCACTACGGCGTGAGTCAGCCGAACCCATTCGCCGCCGGTAACACGGTGGTGGTACCGCACAGCTCGATCGAGGTCCGCCAGCAGAAGGCACATATGTTCAAGTTCCCGGCCGGCGTCAACCTGGATCAGATCGTGCGCGCGGTGAACTCCGTGGGTGCGACCCCGAGCGACCTGGTCGCCATCCTCGAAGCGCTGCGACAGGCAGGAGCGCTGCACGCGCAGCTGATCGTGATATGACGCTACCGGTCGTAGACCCTGGCCTGTTTGCGGATGCTCAGTCGCTGGCGACTCTGAAGAGCCAGGCGGCGGCGCACAACCCGAAGGCGCTGCGTGCAGCGGCGCAGCAGTTCGAGAGCCTGTTCATCGGCATGATGCTCAAGAGCGCTCAGGACGCGAACTTCAAGGACCCGCTGTTCGGCTCCTCGCAGCAGAGGATGTACCAGGATCTCTACGACCAGCAGCTCTCGATTCAGCTCAGCAAGACGCATAGCTTCGGCCTGGCCGAGATTCTCGTGCAGCAGCTGCGCCGCCAATGGTCAGGGTCCGGCAGTCCAGCTGCGGCCGGCAGCGGCGCTCCATCGGCCTCTGACGCGATCAGCCCGACCCCCGCAGTCTCGAGCCTCACGGGACCCGCTCCTGCCGGTGCGCCCTCGGCGTCGGGCACCCCTGACGGGAAGGGTCCGAGCCCGGTGAACGCGGCCCAGCAGAGCGCATTCGCCCGCTCGCTGTGGCCCGATGCGCAGCGCGCCGCGCGACAGCTCGGCGTCAGTCCCGTAAGCCTCATTGCCCAGGCCGCGCTCGAGACCGATTGGGGGCGCAGCTTGCCGCGCACCGCGAGCGGCAGCACCAGCAACAACCTCTTTGGCATCAAGGCGAGCCACGGATGGAACGGCCCGAAGGTCGCGAGCGGCACCCATGAGTACCGCAACGGCATCGATACCTCGACGCAGGCACAGTTCCGGGCCTACGGCAGCTGCAGCCAATGCTTCCAGGATTACACCTCGCTGCTCAGCAGCAACCCCCGCTACGCCGCGGCGCTGGGCACCGGCAATGACGTCGGGGCCTTCGCCACGGCCCTCCCGCAGGCAGCCTCCGCCACCGACCCGAATTATGCCCGTAAGCTCACTGAAGTCGCCGCCACCCTGACGCGCACTCTTTCGGGCCAGGGGGACACCGGACCGCTAAAGCTTGCCGCCGTCCAGCCGATGACTACTGGCAGTCGATCGCTCTGAGGACCGTGAAGTATGGCTGACCTGCTCTCAACCAGCGTCTCTGGCCTGCTCGCGTTCCAGCAGGCCCTTGACGTCACCAGCAACAATATCTCGAATTCGGCGACGCCGGGCTACAGCGTCGAAACCGCCAATCTCGTCGAACAGCCCGGCCAGTTCACCGGCTCCGGTTACAGCGGTGCCGGCGTTGCGGTTCAGAGCGTCACCCGCGCCTACAATGCGCAGCTGACGCAGCAGGTGCGCACGTCCCAATCGAGCTACTCCAGCTTCAATACGCTCGCCACGCAGGCGCAGCAGATCGACAACATGCTGAGCGACTCGACCACGGGTCTTTCGGCGAGCCTGCAGAGCTTCGTCAATTCCATGCAGGCGGTCTCGACCTCCCCGACCTCGACTGCCGCCCGCCAGGCGCTGCTCAGTCAGGGCCAGGCGCTCGCCCAGCAGCTGCAGAGCTACGACTCGCAGATCAGCCAGTACGGCTCGCAGCTCGAGTCCCAGATCGCGAGCGATGTGTCGCAGATCAATACGCTCTCGACCAATATCGCGAACCTGAACCAGCAGATTGCCACCGCGTCTGCGAGCGGGCAGACCCCGAACCAGCTGCTTGATCAGCGCGGCACGCTCATCGACAAACTGAGCAAGTACATCTCCGTGCAGACGGTCTCCCAGTCGAACGGGATGACGGACGTATACATCGGCAATGGGCAGGCGCTGGTCTCGAGCGGTACCGCTCAGCAACTCACCACCCTCCCCGGGACCTACAATCCCACTGAACTCGGCATCGGCATCCAGAGCTCCACGGGCGTCACCGACCTCACGACCGAAATGAGCGGCGGGACACTCGGTGGCCTGCTGAGCGCCCGCAGCCAGGTGCTGGACCCGACCCAGAGTGCCATCGGACGGATCAGCGTCGCCGTGGCGACGCTGGTGAATCAGCAGCAGACCAGCGGCATGACCCTCAACGGTACCGCCGGCCAGCCCATGTTCACCGTCGGCGGCGTGCAGGTGCTCCCGGCAACCGCAAATGCCGGGACCGCGACCATCACCGCCAGCCGCACGTCTCTCAGCCAGCTGACCACGGACAATTACCAGCTGAAGTACACCGCCGGCAGCTGGCAGCTGACCGACACGACCACCGGGCAGGCGGTGTCCATGAGCGGTAACGGCTCGGCGGCGACCCCGTTCACCGCGGCCGGCATGTCCCTGATCGTCACCGGCACTCCCGCCGCGAACGACAGTTACCAGATTTCCCCGACCGCCGGGGCGACCGCCGGGTTCAGCATGCAGCTCACCGCGCCTTCGCAAGTCGCCGCGGCATCCCTGAACCAGGCAACCGCCGGAACCGCCAATACCGGCACGGCGACGGTGAGCTCGGCGAGTGTCACCAATCCGGCGAGCTACGCCAGCGGCACGTATACCGTGTCATTCAGCAGCCCTACCCAATACACCGTCACGCAGGGCCCGCCGGGCACGACGCCGGCGACTGTCGTCGCCACCGGCACGTACAGCAGCGGCACGCCCATCACATTCGGTAGTCAGCAGCTCACCCTCACCGGCACTCCCGCCGCCAGCGACACCTTCACGGTCAGCCCGAACAGCACGGCAAATACCGGCGACAACAGCAACATACTCGCCATGATCAGCGGGCTGTCGTCCAAAGCGCTCTCCGGGGGCACCGCCTCGGTCAACGACGTGGCCACGAATCTGGTCAGCCAGGTCGGTGTGCTCACCCAGCAGGCGCAGAACAACGCTTCGGCGCAGCAGGCCGTCAATCAGGAGGCCACGACGGCGCGCAGCAATGCGACGGGCGTGAACCTCGACCAGCAGGCCGCCGACATGCTGCGCTACCAGCAGGCCTACCAAGCGATGGCGCAGGTGATTTCCATGTCAAATCAGATGTTTACCTCCCTCATCCAAGCCGTCGGGTAACGCCGTGACCATCTCGACATTGTCCTTTCAGATGAACGCAGCGAACCAGATGGAAGCGCTGCAGACCGCGATGGCCCAGACCCAGCAGCAGCTCTCGACGGGCAAGCAGTTCCAGTCCGCCGCTGGCAACCCAATTGGCATGTCCGAGGTGATGCAGCTGAACACGCAGCTGTCGGCCTCACAGCAATATGTCACCAACGGTACGCTGGCGACCACCGGCCTGAACCTTGAGACCCAGGCACTCAGCGACGCGACCAATACCCTGCAGAGCGCGCGCAGCCTGCTGGTGGAGGCCAACAACGCCTCGATCGGCCCCACCCAGCGACAGGACATCGCCACGCAGCTGAAGCAGCTCGAGCAGCAGCTCGTCGGTATTGCCAACCGGCAGGATGCGCAGGGGAACTACCTTTTCAGCGGATACGCCGCCGGCACGCAGCCGTTCATCCAGAACGGGACATCGGTGTCCTACGCTGGCGCAAACGAGGTCAGCCAGGTGCAGCTCAGCGCCGAGCAGAGCATTTCCACAGGCGACGCGGGCAACGCGGTGTTCATGAATATTCCGGCCGGCAACGGAACCTTCACGACGGCGGCGGCCGCCGGCAATACCGGCACTGCCTCGATTGGACCCGGCACCGTCACCGATCCCTCGGCCTGGACACCGGACACCTACACGATCTCCTTCGCCACCGCGACCCAGCAGTACACGGTCACGAACAGCAGCGGAGCCACGGTGGCTACCGGGAACTACACGGCGACCCCTGGGGGTACTTATTCCATCGCATTCAAGGGCATCGAAGTCTCCTTCAGCGGCGTCCCGGCAAACGGTGATACGTTCACCGTGGCGCCCGCGGGCACCGCGAGCGTGTTCTCGACCCTGGCAAGCGCGATCAATACGCTGAATTCCCCGAACCTGAATTCTGCACAGCTTGCCACCCAGCTGAACGGAGCGCTCGAGCAGATCGACGGCGCAATAAGTCATCTGGGCCAGGTGCAGGCTTCGGTCGGCGCACGCATCAACGCCGTTTCGACGGCCACGTCTGCGGCCCAGAGTCAGCAAACCGACTATCAGACCTCGATATCGCAGATTTCGGACACCAATTACGCCGCCGCCACCACCCAGCTGTCCACCGAAGAGCTGGCGCTTCAGGCGGCGCAATCCTCCTACGCATCAATGATGAACCTCACTCTGTTCAAGTACATCTAGCCGAGCGCTGCTCCACGGGAACCCGACTGTGACGCAGCACGCACTTTCACCACCTCGCTTCAGGCGCATTCAAGTTCAATCAGGCACGTCCGATAACTGTGCTGAACGGGATCCACGCTAGACCAGCGCCTCCCGCAGCGCGACGGACGGGTGTCCGGAGCCTGACCCAGACTTCAGGAGCACTTAACCATGTCACTCGTCCTTAATACGAACATTAACTCGCTTATTGCGCAGAACAGTCTGACCACCTCGGGAAACTCGCTGACCAATGCCTTGCAGCAGCTGTCAACCGGCCTGCGGATCAATACCGCTGCGAATGATGCGGCCGGCTACGCAATCTCGATGGGCATGACCTCTCAGATCAATGGCCTGAATCAGGCCATCCGCAATGCGAACGATGGCGTGTCTCTGTCGCAGACCGCCTCCGGCGCCATGAGTCAGATCACCAATGATCTGCAGTCGATGCGCAGCCTGGCCGTCGAATCCCTGAACGCGACGAACAGCGCCACGGACCGCGCCGATCTGAACGCGCAGTTCACACAGCTGATGAACGACATCAACAGCGTTGCGTCGCAAACCCAGTTTAACGGCGTGAACCTGCTTGATGGCACCTTCCAGGGCGCAACCTTCCAGGTGGGCGCCAACGCCGGCCAGTCGATCACCGTCGGTGCGATCGCCAGCGCCAAGGCGAGCGCGATCGGCAACTACTACGTCGGCGCCAGCGGCGGCACCGCCGGCAGCTACAGCTCGGCCACTCTTGCGACGTCTAACGGCCTCAATGGGGGCGGCACGGCCAACTTGTCGACGATCAACGGCACGAGCGTGACGCTGGCTGTGTCCGTCGATGGCACCACCTACGACACGAGCGCGATCACTCTGAGCGGCAATCAGTCGACAGACCTTGCGAGCGAGGCTGCCGCGATCAACCAGGCGGTCAGCTCGGTCGGCGGTCTCGTGGCCACCGTCGGTACATCAGGAATCCAGATGAACGGTACGGCCGCGCACACCGTCGGTTTCTCCGTCGTGAGCGCCACCAGTGCCTCTGGCACCGCGATAACTGCCGGCGCCAGCGCGACTACTGCTCTGGGACTCGACACCACGGACACGATCAGCACCAATTCCTCGGCGAATTACGTCAGCGGATTGAGCGTGACGTCGGTCGACAACTCGAATCTCGCACTGATTTCGATCGACCAGGCCCTGCAGCAGTTGGCGACCAGCAGCGCCGATCTGGGTGCGTACCAGAACCGCTTCCAGGCTGCGGTCACCGGCCTGCAGACCGACTCAACCAACCTGAGCGCCGCAAAGAGCCAGATCGTGGATGCGAACTACGCCCAGGCGACCTCGAGTCTGTCGAAGGAGCAGATTCTCCAGCAGGCGAGCACGGCGATGGTCGCACAGGCCAATACCATCCCGCAGAACATTCTCACACTGCTGCAGAAGCTGCCGTAAGGACGCAAGTAGTTAGGCAATGATTCCAGGGCAGGAACTGGATGCCCCGAGGGCGGTCGCCGCAAGGCGCCGCCCTCGAGGCGCTTTTACACCGCCGAATCCGGCTTGTTCCTGAGGAACGCTTGAGATGTCCAGTCCGATCGTTTCTGTTGCCAGCAATTCCAGCGCCGGCGCCGCCGGCGGCTCGGTGATCAACGTCTCGAGCCTGGTTTCTCAGTTGGTGCAGGCAACTCAAGCACCGCAGCAGGCCATCATTACCCAGCAGACCCAGTCGGTCAGCACAGAAATCTCTGCGATCGGCTCATTGAAGAGCGCGCTTTCGCAGTTCCAGACATCGCTCGGAACGATCGATACGCCGAGCGCATTCGATGCGCTGAGCGCAACCAGCAGCGACACGAAGGCCTTCACGGCAAGCGCCGATTCGAGCGCAACCCTGGGCTCGTACAGCGTCAACGTGACGCAGCTGGCTCAGGCGCAGCAGCTGGTTTCGAACGCCTTTTCCGGGGGCAGCTCCGCCACGGTTGGTACAGGCACGCTGCAGCTTACCCTGGGCAGCACCAGCTTCAACGTGACCGTCAACAGCAGCAACGACACGCTGTCGGGAATCGCTGCGGCAATCAATTCCGCCACCGGCAATCCCGGCATTGAGGCCAGCATCATCACCGGCACGACCGGCGCGCACCTAGTGCTCACGTCCAGTCTGACCGGCGCATCAAATACCATCCAGGTGGCCGAAACGGACACTGGGTCCGGGCTTTCCAGTCTGACCTACAGCAGCAGCAGTACGACTAATTACGCGCAGACGACGGCCGCACAGGACGCCAGCGTGACCATAGCAGGAGTTACCTATACCAGCGCGAGCAACACCGTGACCAGCGCGCTTACCGGCGTGACTCTCAATCTGCTCGCCACGACCTCTTCCGCGGCCACGCTCTCAGTAGCCGACAACGTCGGCACGGTAGTGAGCAATATCCAGGCGTTTGTCGCCGGCTACAATTCTTTGCAGAGTACGTTCAGTCAACTTGGCGGTTACGATGCCACGACGAACACCGCGGGCCCACTCAATGGCAACGCGGCACTGAGCACCGTACAGAATCAGATCCTGTCCGTACTCGACAGTTTTGTGAACACAGGATCGTCGATCTACAACTCGCTGGCCAGCGTCGGCATCACGGCGAACAGCGACGGCAGCCTGAGCGTCGACACCACGAAACTCACAGCCGCATTGACCTCGAATTTCAGCGCGGTCAGCGCCCTGTTCAGCAGCAGCGGCGGCATCGCCACAACGTTTAATTCGCAGCTCACCTCCCAGCTGGCGAGCGGCGGTCCGATTGATTCGCTCAGCCAGAGTCTGGTAGCACAGGAAAACGGGCTGACGCAGCAGAGCAACCAGCTCTCCCAGCAGATGAGCGCACTGTCGGCGAGCCTCACCGAGCAGTATTCGGCATTGAACAGCCTGCTCTCTTCGCTGCAGAGCACCTCCTCGTATCTCACTCAGGCGTTCGCGACACTCCCCGGCGCACCCGGCTCGAGCTCCGGGGGCTGACGGAAGGTTCAAGTTCGTGCGCGGCCCGCCGCTACAGTAAGCACGGACATTGGGAGTGTGAGTGGTGAATCCCTATTCGCAGCAGTCGAAGCTCGCGGCCTACCGCAGCGTGAATGCGCACGGCGCTGTCGCCGATGCGGATCCGCACACGCTAGTACTGACGCTGTTTGACGCCGTGCTGGGAAGACTGACCGCAGCGCGCTCCTGCATTGAAATTGGAGATGTGACCCGCAAGGCAGGCCTGCTCCACAGCTCCGTGGTACTGCTCGCCGAGCTGCGCGGCAGCCTGGACCTGCACAAGGGCGGCCAGCTTGCCCAGAATCTGAGCGATCTGTACGAATACATGGCCCGCCGCCTGGTGCACGCCAACGTGAACAACGATGCGGCTGCGGTCGGCGAGGTACTCGGGCTGCTCGGGGAAATTCGCACCGCGTGGGCAGCAATCGGCCCAGAGGTGCGCTCTGGAGCAGTGGCGGCAGTGTCCGCCGCCGGACTGAGCGTGGCCCGGTGATCCCAAGGCAGGCCAGCGCTGCCGCCGGAGGAAATGCGACATAATTCACGGCGGTAGGGGCCGGCCGACGCCTATCCTTCTATAATGAGCAAAGGCCCTGGCACCAGTGCGCGGCGACCGCCCTCGCCCCGCCCCGATGCGGCGGCGACGGAACTTCTCCAGCAGGCGCACACGCTGTACCAGCGCTCGCAATGGGCTGCAGCCGAGCCCCTGTGCCGCGCGGTGCTCGAACGCCAGCCCGACCATCCCGGCGCGCTGACGCTGCTCGGCATAATGATGGCGCAGACCCGCCGGCCCCGCGAGGCCTACGAGTTCTTCTGGCGCGCCGTCGAAAGCACGCCGCAGAACCCCGAGTCCCATAACAATCTAGGCAACGCACTGCGCGATCTCGGCGAGCCCCGGGATGCTCTGGCTTGCTACGATCGGGCTCTCGCCCTCGATCCAGCATATGCTCAGGCTCACTACAACCGCGGCGTTACGCTCCAGCAGCTTCAGGACTACGCCCAAGCGGTGCAAAGCTACGAGCGAGCAATCGCCATCAGGCCGGATCATGCCGAGGCATGGAACAACCGCGGCACCGCTTTGCGTAACCTGGAGCGCCTGGATGAGGCTCTCGAGAGTGTCGGCCGCGCGATCGAGTGCCGCGCCGATCACGCGGGTGCCCACAACAATCGCGGAATTCTTCTGCACCGGCTTGAGCGTTATGATGAGGCGCTCGAGAGCTATGATAGGGCACTCGCTCTACGACCTGATTTTTCGGAAGCGCATACCAACCGCGGAGCGACGCTGAGTGCGGCGGGGCGTCATGACGAGTCGCTCGAGAGTTTCGCTCGCGCCCTCGCGATCAACAGTTCTGATGCCGAGGCATACGCCGGGCGGGGCGCCGCCCTAAATGCATTGTGCCGGTTTGAGGAAGCGCTCGGGAGTCATGCGCGCGCTATCGAGCTATCACCCGATCATGCCGGTGCCCACAATAACCGGGGCGCGACTCTGCATCAGCTCAGGCGTTACGAGGAGGCACTGGAGAGTTTCGACCGGGCCATCGCGCTAGAGCCGGACAATGCCACGCATCACGCCAATCGGGGTGCCACGCTGAATGCGCTCAGACGGTTTGAGACGGCGCTCTTGAGTCTTGATCGAGCCATTGCTCTGGAACCCGACGCAGCGGATGTGCACTTTGAGCGAGGCTGCGCGCTACTGAACCTCCAGCGGCTCGAGTCCTCTCTGGCGAGTTTCGACCGGGCAATCGCCCTTGGGCTGCAGGGGGCCGTGGTCTACGGTAATCGCAGCGATGCGCTGTTCGCCCTCGGACGTCCTGAAGAGGCGGTGGAAAGCCACGCACGGGCGCTGGACCTAGAGCCACCGGCGAGCTTCCTGCGCGGTGAGCACCGTCACTTGCGCATGAAGCTGTGCGACTGGCGGCGATTCGAGGCTGATATCGCCGCGATGTCCAGGGCCATAGAGCAATCAGAGCCGGCCGTGATGCCGTTCGCGTTGCTCTCGCTGCTTGACTCTCCGGCCCTGCAGCGCAAGGCGACCGAGTGCTGGGTGAGAGGAAAGCTCGGTCAGAAGGAACCATTGCCGCCTCCGCCCCGACATCCGCGCCATGAGAAGATCCGCGTCGGGTATTTCTCGGCCGACCTGCGCAACCATGCCGTGGCCATGCTGGCTGCCGAGCTGTTTGAGCTGCACGACCGCTCGCGCTTCGAGCTGACCGCCTTTG
>JAKADE010000471.1 GCA_021820785.1 Pseudomonadota bacterium | reverse complement strand
TGAAGAAGAACGCGAACTCGAACAGTCCGAGTCCGATCGCCACCCGCTCGACGCGACGGTAACTGCCGGTGAGCACGATGGTCAGCAACGCCCCTACCGTGAGAGCGAGGCTGAGTGCACGGGGGACTCCGAACAGCTCTCCGACGGCCGCCACCCCGGAGAATTCCGTGACCAGGGCACCGATCGTCGCCACCCCGAGCCCGCAGACCGACAGCCAGGCCCAGCCGGTGCCGAAGGTCTTGCGGATCAGTTCGCCATGGCCCTGACCGGTGAAGATGCCGAGGCGCACGGTGAGCTCCTGCACCACGAACAGCACGGGGATCAGCAGCAGCTGCAGCAGCAGCAGCCGGTATCCCCACTGCACGCCGCTCTGCGCAGCGGTGATGATGCTGCCCACGTCGGTATCGGCCAGCATGACCACGAGCCCGGGCCCCATGACCGCCAGAAACATCTTCCAGCCGGGCAACACCGCTCGGGCGGGAGGAACGGCGAGATTGCGAGCGGTCGATTCCATCGAGCTTCACCTGACCCACGTCTGCGCCGCGGGACGGCCTGCGCCGCACTCCGACAGACACCGGCGGGGCCGCATTACGATTGAGTTGAGGAGATACAAATAAGACTGATTCGCATTTGCATAAAGAATAGCAGCGCCCCCGCGGCAAGGCAATGACGGACATCCGCAATGGAATCCACGTCCGGCGTGCGATCCGTGCAGTCCAGGCTCCCGATACGCAGCGCCGGGAACCCGGTAGACTGGCAGATGAGTGAGCATCTGGGGGGCGGTGCGGTCGCGTCGCCGGCGCGGCAAGATCAAGCTGCCGGTCAACTGCGCCCGCGGCCGCACGGTGCAGCCTCCGGGTCCAGTTCAGCGCATCTCGGCAACACATGGAGTCGCGGCGATGCATTTTCTGATTCTGGCTCTGCGCACACCGGATTTTGATCCGGAGGTGCTGCCATCGCATCGAGCCTATCTTCAGGCGTTGCGCGTGCGCGGGCTGCTCGCCGCGCACGGACCCTTCCTCGATCAGTCCGGCGGCGCCTACGTCATTGAGGCCGATTCACTCCCGGAGGCCGAAGCCGTGGCCGCGGCAGACCCGCTGAGCAGCTCCGGCGCGTCCGAGATGGCCGTGTGGGCCTGGGATGCGACCTGGATCGGTGGCGCGGCGGTGGAAGGGCCGGATGAGGCCGAGGCGCCCTGACACGGCGCCCGGGAGATACCGAGGAGGCGGGCCGATGTTCATCGTGCGCGGACTGATCGATCGGATGCTGCTCGTTTGCGCGGTCGTAGCGGGCGGGCTGGTACCCGGATTCCTCGCCCAGTATCGCCAGCGCCTCGGCGGGCGACTGGAACAGGCGCGCCTCGACCTCGCCCCGTGGCAGAAGATCGCCGATGAGTTCTTCGGCGGTCATCTGCACAAGCTGATCGCGTATCACCTGGCGAGCCCGGTGGCGCCGATCCATGCCGAGGGCGCGGTGATCGAACAACTCGTCCACTCGGTAGCGCAGCTGCAGAACGAGATGGCCGCGCTGCACGGGAGCCTGTACCACCAGATATGGTATCTGGCGCTGCATCCGGATCCGGGCCTGCTGCGCGCGACCGCATCAGCCTGGGTGCCGACCTTCGGCCTCTCCAGTCACGCGCTGCTCTTTGCCGTCATATTCGCCGGCTGTGCCTGGCTGATCTTCCAGGCACTGTGGTCCCTGACCAGTGCGGGCGGTCGACGGATCGCGCGTCGCTGGCGCGGCGTGCCGACGGTGCACCCGAACCGCTGAAACTCTTACGCCCCATACGCACAGGGCCGGCGCAAGCTCTCGCTCGCGCCGGCCCTGTTCAGTACCCAGCCGGCCGGCGGCATCGATTCGCCGCCCGCGGCCCGGTCGCCCGGATCAGCCCGCCGGACTTTCCGACTCCTCGCTGACGCTGCTGTCATCCGATTCCGGGATGCCGCCGCCCACTTCCATGAAGCTGCGCCGTTCCGTTCCCTCGTTCTTACGCCGCCGCGACGCATGGGTCGCGAAGCCCGTCCCGGCCGGAATGAGCCGGCCGACGATGACGTTCTCCTTCAAGCCGCGCAGGTCGTCCTCCAGGCCACGCACCGCCGCCTCGGTCAGCACGCGAGTGGTTTCCTGGAACGACGCGGCGGAGATGAACGACTCGGTCGCCAGCGACGCCTTGGTGATGCCGAGCAGCACCGGCTGCAACGCCGCCAGCTCCTTGCCGTCCTGTTCCGCCCGATCGTTGATGTCGAGGGCACGGGACCGATCGAGCTGCTCACCGCGCAGCAGCGAGGTATCGCCCGCGGACTGCACCTCGGTCTTGCGCAGCATCTGGCGGATGATCACCTCGATGTGCTTGTCGTTGATCTTCACGCCCTGGAGGCGATAAACGTCCTGAATCTCGCGCACCAGGTAGTTCGCCAGCGCCTCGACGCCCTGCAGGCGCAGGATGTCGTGCGGGTTCGGCTCGCCGTCGGCGATGACCTCGCCGCGCTCGACCGTTTCACCTTCGAACACGTTGAGCTGGCGCCACTTCGGAATCAGCTCCTCATACTTGTCGCCGTCGTCGCTGGTGATGATCAGCCGACGCTTGCCCTTGGTCTCCTTGCCGAAGCTGACGGTACCGGACTTCTCGGCGAGAATCGCCTGGTCCTTCGGCTTGCGCGCCTCGAAGAGGTCGGCAACGCGCGGCAGACCGCCGGTGATGTCACGAGTCTTGGACGACTCCTGCGGGATGCGTGCGATGACGTCACCGACCGACACCCGCGCACCGTTCTCGAGCGCCACGAGCGCCCCGGCCGGCAGCGAGTACACCGCCGGGATCTCGGTGTTGGCGAACGTGACTTCCTTGCCCTTGGCGTCGACCAGCTTGATCGTGGCGCGCAGATCCTTGCCGCCGCGCTGCTTGGTATCGAGCACCACGGTGCTGGAGAGGCCCGTGACTTCGTCGACCTGCGTCGTCACCGTCAGGCCGTCGACAAAGTCCTGGAACCGCACGAAGCCGGCGACTTCCGTCACCACCGGGTGGGTATGCGGATCCCAGGTCGCGACCACCTGCCCGGCAGCGACTTCATGACCTTCCTTGACGGTAATCGTCGCGCCGTAGGGAATCTTGTAGCGCTCGCGCTCGCGGCCGAAATCATCGACCACGCCGATTTCCCCGGAGCGCGAGGCGGCCACGAGGTGGCCCTTCTCGTGCTGCACGGTCTTCAGGCGGTGGAAGCGGATGGTGCCCTTGTTGCGCACCTCGACACTGCTGGCGGCTGCCGCCCGCGATGCCGCACCACCGATGTGGAACGTACGCATGGTCAGCTGCGTACCCGGCTCACCGATCGACTGCGCCGCGATCACGCCGACCGCCTCGCCGATGCTGATCAAGTGGCCGCGGGCCAGATCGCGCCCGTAGCACTGTGCGCACACGCCGTAGCGGGTCTTGCAGGTGATGGGCGAACGAACCTTGATCTGGTC
>JAKADE010000470.1 GCA_021820785.1 Pseudomonadota bacterium | reverse complement strand
GTAGGTCGACTGCTCGTCCCAGCTGTAGATCTTGCCGGCCGGCACCTTGATCGCGCGCCAGTGCTCATCGCCCTCGAATACGCTCGCGTAGCTGTCCTGGAACATCTTCGAGTCGATCGACTGGGCGAGCGCCTGCTGCACTTCCTGATCACTCGGCCAGATGTCCGCCAGATACACCGGCTTGCCGGTGCTGTCGGTGCCGAGGGCATCCTTGCTGAGGTCGATGTCGAGGGTGCCGGCGAGTGCGTAGGCGACCACGAGCGGCGGGGAGGCGAGGAAGTTCATGCGCACCTCGGGGTGTACGCGACCCTCGAAGTTGCGGTTGCCCGAGAGCACCGAGCAGGCGGTGATGTCGCCGGCCTTCACGGCCGCGGAGATCTCCGGCTTCAGCGGCCCGGAGTTGCCGATGCAGGTGGTGCAGCCGTAGCCGACCAGCTCGAAGCCGACCGCGGCGAGATCGCCCAGCACGCCCGCCTTGCGGAAGTAGTCGGTCACCACGCGCGAGCCGGGGGCGAGGCTGGTCTTCACCCACGGCTGGGCCGAGAGCCCGCGCTGGCGCGCCTTGCGCGCCAGCAGGCCCGCACCGAGCATCACCGACGGGTTGGAGGTGTTGGTGCAGCTGGTGATTGCCGCGATGAGTACTGCGCCGTCCTTCAGCTGGAAGTGCTTGCCGTCGAGGTCCACCTCGGCGGTGCCCTTGGCCTGCGGGGCGCGCGCGGTGCGCTCCTCGGCGCTCTTTTGCGCCTGGGCGCGGTAGATGCTCTGCGCGGACTTCAGCGGCACGCGGTCCTGCGGGCGGCGCGGGCCGGCCAGGCTCGGTTCGACCGAGCCCAGGTCGAGCTCGAGCACGTCGGTGTACTTCGCCTCCGTGGCGCCGCCGCGGCGCCAGAAGCCCTGGTGCTGCGCATAGGCCTTGACCAGCTCGATCCGGTCCCGCGGGCGACCGGAGAGTTCGAGGTAACGCACCGTCTCCTCGTCGATCGGGAAGATGCCGCAGGTGCTGCCGTACTCGGGCGCCATGTTGGCGATGGTGGCGCGGTCGGCGAGCGGCAGGTTGGCGAGCCCGTCGCCGAAATACTCGACGAACTTGTCCACCACGCCGCGCTTGCGCAGCATCTCGGTGAGGGTGAGCACGAGGTCGGTCGCGGTGGCGCCGGGCTTCAGCCGCCCGGTGAGCCGCACGCCGATGACCTGCGGGATGAGCATGGTCACCGGCTGGCCGAGCATCGCGGCCTCAGCTTCGATGCCGCCGACGCCCCAGCCGAGCACGCCCAGGCCGTTGATCATGGTGGTGTGCGAGTCGGTACCGACGACCGTGTCCGGATAGGCGCTCGTCACGCCGTCGCGCTCGGCGTCGAACACGACGCGCCCGAGGTACTCCAGGTTCACCTGGTGCACGATGCCGGTGCTCGGCGGCACGACCGCGAAATTGCGGAACGCGGACTGGCCCCAGCGCAGGAACGCGTAGCGCTCGCCGTTGCGGGCGAATTCGATGCGGGTATTGGCGGCGAATGCGCCGGGGGTGCCGTACTCATCGACCTGCACGGAGTGATCGATCACCAGCTCGACCGGGGCGAGCGGGTTGACCCGCTCGGCGTCCCCGCCGAGGCGCACGATTGCCTCGCGCATTGCGGCGAGGTCCACCACGCACGGCACACCTGTGAAGTCCTGCAGGATCACGCGCGAAGGCGTGAAGGCGATCTCGTGCGAGGGCGCGGCGGCCGGGTCCCACTCGAGCAGCGCCTCGATGTCCGCGCGCGTGACGTTGACGCCATCTTCGTAGCGCAGCAGGTTCTCCAGCAGGATCTTCAGCGAATACGGCAGCCGTTCGACCTTCTCGCTGGGCAGGGCCGCGAGGCTGTAAATCTGGTAGGAACGGTCGCCGGCCTGAAGGGTGGTGCGCGCCTTGAAGCTGTTCGTCATGAGTGGAACTCTCCCGGGGGAAATGCGGCGCGGATTATATCGGGTCGGGGCGGCGCGCGCGCGGGACGCTCGGGCCGATCAGCCGCCGACGGACTCGAGCGCCTCGATCACCCCGCCGCCGAGGCAGCGTTCGCCCTCGTAGAGCACGGCGTACTGGCCCGGCGTGACCGCCCGCTGCGGCGCATCGAAGACGATCCGGGCGCTGCCGTCCTCGAGTGGCTCGAGCCGCGCCGGCACTTCCTGCTGGCGATAGCGCACCTTCACCGCCAGGCGCTGCGCGGCGTGCCGCGGTGGGCACAGCCAGTGGAGCCCCCCGGTGCGCAGTGCCTGGCTGTAGAGCAGAGGATGCTCCCCGCCCTGCACCACGATGAGTGCGTTGCGCGCCACATCCTTCGCCGCAACGTACCAGGGCAGCGGGGCGGCGCCCGCGCGCCCGCCGATGTTCAGGCCGGCGCGCTGGCCGAGCGTGTAGAAGGCGAGGCCCTGGTGCTCGCCGAGGCGCTCCCCGTCGCTCGATTCGATCGGGCCGGGGCGCTCGGCCACGAACTGCGCCAGGAACGTCCGGAACGGCCGCTCGCCGATGAAGCAGATACCGGTGCTGTCGGGCTTGTCGAACACCGGCAGGCCGGCGGCGCGCGCGCGCGCGCGGACCGCGGACTTCTCCAGCGCGCCGATCGGCATCAGCGTGCGGGCGAGCTCGTGCGGTGCGACGGCATGCAGGAAGTAGCTTTGATCCTTGGTCGCATCGAGTGCCTTCAGCAGCTGCGGACCGTCCGGGCCGGAGGCGATGCGGGCGTAATGGCCGGTCGCGAAGTACTCCGCGCCGAGGCGCTCGGCATAGCGCAAGGCGACGCCGAACTTGATCTCGCGGTTGCAGAGCACGTCGGGGTTCGGGGTGCGGGCGGCCCGGTACTCGGTGAGGAAGTGCTCGAAGACCCGCGCGCGGTACTCGGCCGCAAAGCTTACGCGGTGCAGCGGGATGCCGAGTTCATCGGCCACGGCCCGGGCATCCTGGAAATCCTGCGCCGCCGTGCAGTAGCCGTCCTCGTCCGCTTCCCAGTTGCTCATGAACAGACCCTGGACGTCCCAGCCGGCCTCCTTCAGGCACAGCGCCGCGACCGCCGAATCGACGCCGCCGGAGAGTCCGACGATGACCCGCTTCACAGCACCTCCGCCGGCACCGCGAGCGCCGCCGCCAGATCGAGGCCGCCGACCGGTTCGAGCGCCCGGCCCGCACCGGTGCGGAAATCCTCGACGCTGCGCAGCACCAGAGGGCTGCGCAGCTCGGCGGCGCGTGCGCGGATCTCGGCCTCGGTCAGCCAGCAGGTGCCGAGGATGCCGGTATCGAGGGGCTGCTGCGGCCGGTGATCGCTCAGGGTGCCGCTGAAGGTGAAGCGCTTGAACTGCCGCTGCGTGCGCGGATGGCGCCACAGGTATACCCCGACGAGCCGCTCGGGGCGGAAGTGCCAGGCGCTTTCCTCGCGCGTCTCGCGCACGACGGCCTCGAGCAGCGTCTCGCCGGGTTCGAGGTGGCCGGCCGGCTGGT
>JAKADE010000469.1 GCA_021820785.1 Pseudomonadota bacterium | reverse complement strand
CGGAGAGACCGTAGCCCAGTATGACGTGCTCACCATGGTGAGTGAGCACGAGCTGCCGGACGGCCCGGCGAGCTGAGCGGCGCTCGCCGACCCGAGGTGAATGGGGTACGCCGGTGGTCGGTCGAGTCGGTCTCTGCTAACTTGACGGTGTAGACGGTTCACACCTATCGCTGGCCAGCTGCGCGCTCGAACGGGGCGCATCCCTGGCGTGCACGGGTGCAGGGTGGGTGAACCGGCACGATTCGTTCACAGAAGGGGCCGCACATCAATACGATCGCGTATCTGGCGTCAACCTGGATCATTCCGGCGGTGCTCGCCATTACACTGCACGAAGCCGCGCATGGTTACGTCGCGAAGCGCTTCGGGGACGACACCGCCTGGAAACTCGGGCGGGTGACCTTTAATCCGCTCAAACACATCGATCCCTTCGGCACGATCCTACTTCCGGGCCTGCTGCTCCTTGCCCATGCCCCGTTCCTGTTCGGCTATGCGAAACCGGTTCCCGTGCAGTTCGGGCGCCTGCGCAACCCGCGCCGTGACATGGTGTGGGTTGCCGCCGCGGGACCGGGCATGAACCTGCTCATGGCCACGATCGCCGCGTTGCTCCTGCACACCGTGGGATTTCTGCCGCCGGTGGCGGGGCGGTGGCTGCTCGAGAATCTCATTCACGCGATCGAGCTCAACGTGATTCTCGCCGTGTTCAACCTGATTCCACTGCCGCCGCTCGATGGCGGGCGGGTCGCCGTCGGCCTGCTGCCGAATGCGCTCGCGGTGCCGCTGGCGCGCCTCGAGCGCTACGGCATGCTCATCGTGATCGGAATGCTGCTCGTGCTGCCGGTCGTGGCCGAGCGTCTTGGTGCGCACTTCAATCTGTTCGGCGACCTCGTCGGTCGTCCGACCCAAGCGCTGATCAGAGCCATCCTGTTCCTCACCGGGGTGCACTGACGCGCACCTCCCGCGGCCCGCGCGGTGCGTCGGGTCGCGAAACGCTCACCCCACTGCCGGCGGTCCGAAGCGATGCGCATCGGCGGCCGGCGAGCCGGGCTGCGTAGCCCTATGCCGGCCGCGTGCGGCCGGCATAGGGCCGGATGCCGATCAGCCGCGCGGGCCGGTCGTCTCGGTCGCGTTCTGCATGTTCGCCGGTGCAGGTCCCCGTTCCCCGGCGCCGCGCGCAAGCCGTGCGGCGATCTCGGCAACGTGACGTCCCTGGAAGTGCGCGCCGGCGAGCTCGTTCTCGCTCGGCTGGCGCGATCCGTCGCCGCCGGCGAGCGTCGAGGCCCCGTACGGACTGCCGCCGGTGACCTCGTCCATGCGGGTCAGCCCCGCAAAGGCGTACGGCAGCCCGACGATGACCATGCCGTGATGCAGCAGGGTGTTGTGAAAGCTGGTGATGGTGGTCTCCTGGCCGCCGTGCTGGGTGGCCGTGGAGACGAACACGCTGCCGACCTTCCCGACGAGGGCGCCTTTGACCCACAGCCCGCCGGTCTGGTCGAGGAAGTTGCGCATCTGTGCGGCCATGTTGCCGAAGCGCGTCGGGGTGCCGAAGATGATCGCGTCGTACTGGCCGAGTTCCTCGACGCTCGCCACCGGGGCCTTCTGTTCGGTCTTCATGCCGGCTTTGCGGGCGAGTTCGTCGGGCACCAGCTCCGGAACGCGCTTGACGGTCACCGTGACGCCGGCGACCGATGCGGCACCTTCGGCAATCGCCTGCGCCATGCGCTCGACGTGTCCGTAGGAGGAGTAATAGAGGATCAGGATCTTGGCCATGCGAGCACTCTCCAGTGGTCCGTGAGCCCCGCAGTATACGACTGGCGCGCGCCGTCATCCTGCGCCCGATGCCGATGATAGACTGCGCAGTGCATGGAACCGAAGCGGCAATCGGATGAGGGTACGCCGAGCGAGAGCGCCCGTCGGCCCCTGGCGCTGAAGATCACCACCATTTCGTGGTCTGACCTCGCCCACACCCTGATTCCGATCCTGCTGCTGAGCGCGGCGGCGATCTGGTTGACGCTGCACTTCGTGCAGCCGGCGCCGCCGCACACCCTCACGATCAGCGCCGGACCGCCGGGCAGTTCCTTCGAGCTCGCCGCCGAGCGCTTGCGCACCCTCCTGGCGCGCAACGGCATCACCTTGAAGATCCGCGCCTCGCAGGGCTCGGCGCAGAACCTCGAACGGCTGATGCGGCGGCACTCGGGCGTGAACATCGCGTTCGTGCAATCCGGCAGTGCCCCCCCGGGGGCAGCCGGAGCGGCGCCGGCGCACAACCAGGACGACGACGGGCACGGACTGGTCTCCCTCGGCAGCATGTTCTACCAGCCGCTGGCCATCTTTTACCGCGGCCCGCGGGTGACCCGGCTGTCGCAGTTGCGTGGGGAGCGCATCGCGATCGGCAAAGCGGGCAGCGGCACGCGTGCGCTCGCGCTGACGCTGCTGAAGGCCAATGGCATCGCTCCGGGCGGACCGACCCGCCTGCTCGACCTCGAGGGCGGCGCCGCACGCGATGCGCTGCTCGCCGGCCGGGTCAACGCCATCTTCATGTCCGGGGACTCCACCCCTCCGGCGGTGATCGTCAAGATGGTGCACACCCCAGGGATGCGCCTGTTCGACTTCGTGCAGGCGCCGGCCTACGTCAGACGCTTCCCGTACCTGCACGCGATGCCCATTCCGGCCGGCGCGTTCGACCTCGGCGCGAACCTGCCGCACAAGCCCATCGTCCTGCTCGGGCCGGCGGTCGAACTGCTCGCGCACGCCGACCTGCACCCGGCGCTGTGCGATCTACTGATCCAGGCCGCGCAGCAGATCTACGGCCAGGCGACGCTGCTGCACCCGGCGCACGTGTTTCCGAATACGGCCACGTATACCTATCCGCTCGACACGGAAGCTGCGCGCTTCTACAAGACGGGCGACAAGAGCTTCACGTACCGGTATCTGCCGTTCTGGCTGGCGAGCCTCGTCAACCGCATTCTGGTGGTGCTGGTGCCCATCGTCGTGGTGTTGATCCCGGGACTGCGGTTTTTGCCGCAGCTCTACGGCTGGCGGGTCAACTCGCGCATCCACCGGCGCTACGGCGAACTGATGGCGCTCGAGCGCGAGTCGCTCGGGCCGCTCACGGACGAGCGGCGTGCGGCGCTGCTCGACCGGCTGCACCAGATCGAGCGCGCGGTGATTCTGCGCAAAATGCCGGGATCGCACGCCGAGCAGATTTATCAGCTGCGTGAGCACATCCAGTTCGTGCGCAGCAACCTGGGACGCGCCGCGCACGAGTGAGCCGCTGATCAATGCCCAGGTGGTGCGGCGGAGGGTGGTTGCACCACCACCCCGTGTTGCCAGAAGAGCGTCGCACGCTGCTGGAGCACGGCAATGAAATGCTGCACGGCGGGCATGTGCGTGCCGAGCAGCCAGAGCAGCACGGCAAACAGCACCAGTCCGCCGAGCGCATCGGACACGGCGTGCGCGCGGTAATGGCCGGGATAC
>JAKADE010000468.1 GCA_021820785.1 Pseudomonadota bacterium | reverse complement strand
TTCAGAACGTCACGACGGTGCGGATCGACTCGCCGCGGTGCATCAGGTCGAACGCCTCGTTGATGCGCTCGATCGGCATCACGTGCGTGATCAGCTCGTCGATGTGGATCTTCCTGTCCATGTACCAGTCGACGATCTTCGGCACATCGGTGCGCCCGCGCGCCCCGCCAAAGGCCGTCCCCTTCCACACCCGCCCGGTCACCAGCTGAAACGGCCGGGTCTTGATCTCCTGACCCGCCCCGGCCACCCCGATGATCACCGAGACCCCCCAGCCGCGGTGACAGCACTCCAGCGCCTGGCGCATCAGATCCACATTCCCCACGCACTCAAAACTGTAATCCGCCCCGCCCCCGGTCAGCTCCACCAGATGCGCCACCAGATCCCCCGGGATCTGGCGCGGATTGACAAAATCCGTCATCCCAAAACGCTCCGCCAGCGCCTTGCGCTTCGGATTCACGTCCACCCCGATGATCTTGTTCGCCCCCACCAGGTGCGCCCCCTGGATCACATTCAGCCCAATCCCCCCCAGCCCAAACACCACCACGTTCGCCCCGGGCTCAACCTGCGCGGTGTTGATCACCGCTCCCACCCCGGTCGTCACCCCGCAGCCGATGTAGCACACCTTCTCAAACGGCGCGTCCTCGCGGATCTTCGCCACCGCAATCTCCGGCAGCACCGTGTAGTTCGAGAACGTCGAGCACCCCATGTAGTGGTGCACCATGCGCCCCTCGTACGAGAATCGGCTCGTCCCGTCCGGCATCACCCCCTTGCCCTGCGTCGAGCGAATCGCCGTACACAGGTTCGTCTTGCGCGACAGGCACGACTTGCACTGGCGGCACTCCGGCGTGTACAGCGGTATGACGTGATCGCCCTTCCTCACCGAACTGACCCCGGGACCGACGTCCACCACCACCCCGGCCCCCTCGTGTCCAAAAATCACCGGAAACAGCCCCTCGGGATCCGCCCCAGAGCGGGTGAACTCGTCCGTGTGACACACCCCGCTCGCCTTGATCTCCACCAGAACCTCTCCGGCCTTCGGGCCCTCAAGGTCTACCGTCACCACTTCAAGCGGTTTGCCTGCCTCAAAGGCAATGGCGGCTTTGGATTTCATGGTCGTGCTCGCGTATCAGAGGGCCGCAGCGGCAAGGGGGTCGCAGTCTACGCGGGCCGCGGCAGCACAGAGCCGTCCCCACGACTGCGAGCGCGGTTGCGCCGGCGCACTGTCCCGTTTCGGAACACATTGGGGCGCAGCTGTATCAAAGTCGGTCCTGAAGGCTTGCACAGCCCCTCCACCGGCGCATAATTTGTCCCGGACCGATGCAACGGGGGGCTGGACATGCTGCGGGCCATCGAGAATCGTCACCGCCACCCACAGGCAGCACCGCGCAAAGCGCTGCGGCTCGAGGATTCCGGCACCCCGGAGTACATCCGCCGATCCTGGCTGCGCTGCCTGAACCAGTATCATCTCGATCCGAAGTCGGAGCGCGAACCGTACGTGTTGCCGCGCCAGGAGCGGCTCGAGCGCAAGGAGCACAACCGCGACCTGCTCGCGCTCGCGGACGCCGAGATGGCGCACCTGTACCACCAGCTCGCCGGCTCCGGCTACTCGATCATTCTCACCGATCGCGACGGCGTGCTGCTCGATTACTACGGCGACTTCAGTTTCCGCAATGCGGCGTTTCGCACCGGTCTGGTGCTGGGAGCGATGTGGGACGAAGAACACGGCGGTACCAACGGCATGGGCACCTGCCTGGTCGAACGGACTCCGTTGATCGTGCACCGCGAGCAGCACTTCTTCTCGCGCAACAGCGGACTGACCTGCTGTGCCGCGCCGATCTTCGACTACCGCGGCGAACTGATCGCGGTGCTCGATGCATCCGGTGAGTCCGATCGTGCCCAGCAGCACACACTCGTGCTGGTCAACATGGCCGCGCAGATGATCGAGAACCGCCTGTTCCTGCATGACTTCCGCGATGCGTTCGTGGTGCGCTTCCACAGCCGCCCGGAACTGCTCGGCACCTGGGGCGAGGGCATCATCGCACTCGATTCCAGCGGCCTGATCAGCGCCCTCGACCGCAATGCACTGTTCCAGCTCGGGCTGAAGTCCCAGGCCGACCTGCTCGACTCGCCGCTCGAGCGGGTGTTCACGGTCTCGCTGAATGCACTGCTGGCTCGCAGCCAACGCAAATCCTTCCACCCGCTCACGCTCTATGACGCCCACCACGGCGGGCGCATGTTCGCCATCGCGCAGGCACCGCAGTCCAAGCGCACCGGCAGACCGCGCGGGCCCACTGCGGCCGGGACCGAGGGGCTCGACCCGGACCGCGGACCGCTCGAGGAGCTCGACTTCGGTGATCCGGTGATGGCGCGCAACATCCAGGCGACGCGCCGCACGCTCGCGCGCGAGATCCCGATCCTGCTGATCGGCGAGTCGGGCACGGGCAAGGAGTGCTTCGCGCGGGCATTGCACGCCTCCAGCGAGCGCGCCGAGAAGCCGTTCGTTGCGCTGCACTGCGGTGCGCTCACGGATGGCGAGCCTGTCGGCGCGACGCTCACCGAGCAGATGCGCTCACGCGTCGTGCAGGCCAATGGCGGCACGCTGTTTCTCGATGATGTCGGGGAGCTGCCGGCACCGCTGCAGTCCCAGGTACTGCATCTGATCGAGGAGCGCGCCCTGCCGGCCGCCGGCGGCGCAGATGCGGTCCGCATCGACGTGCAACTCGTGAGCGCCACGCGCCGCGATCTGCACGAGCCGGTGCAGCGCGGCGCATTTCGCGAAGATCTGTTCTACCGCTTGCAGGGTCTGGTGCTGACGCTGCCGCCGCTGCGCGAGCGCAAGGACAAGGCGGCCGTGATTCGCCACATTTTCGCGCAGGAAAGCGCCGCGACGCCTGCGGTCAGCATGGGCGAAGACATGATCGATGCGCTCAAGGCCTACAGCTGGCCCGGCAATATCCGCCAGCTGCGCAACGTACTGCGCGGCATGATCGCGATGCGCTCGAACAACCAGCTCGATGCCGGCTGCCTACCCGCCGAATACGGCGCCGGAGAGGTGCATACCGAGGAGCCCCTCTGCGCCGAGGCGCAGCACCTCAATCCCCTGGAGCGCGCCGAACGCAGCGCGCTGCTGCATGAAATCGAACTGCATCAGGGCAACCTCAGCCGGGTCGCGCAGTCCCTCGGCATTGGCCGCAATACCCTCTATCGCAATCTTCGCCGGCTGCACATCAGCCTGCCGGTGAAGCGCTGAGGCGCGCAGGGTCCACCGCGCCCCCTGCGCGCCAGGTCTGCGGTGCGATGCCATGGCGCTTCATCTTGCGGTACAGCGTGTTGCGGCTCACACCGAGCGCGGCAGCTGCCCGGCTCATGTTGCCCCGGTTGACGTCGATCACGCGCAGCAGCGCCGCGCGCTCGGCGCTGCGCAGCAGACCTGCACAGCGGACCGATGCCGGCGCATTTTCAGCGCCGTGCACGGCA
>JAKADE010000467.1 GCA_021820785.1 Pseudomonadota bacterium | reverse complement strand
CAGCCGACGTACGAGGACCCCGCGGCACTTGCCCAGGTCGTGGCCGAGCTGTCGCGGCTGCCCCCGATCGTGGTGTCCTGGGAGATCGAGGCGCTGCGCGAGCGCCTGGCGGCCGCCCAGCGCGGCCAGGCGTTCCTGCTGCAGGGCGGCGACTGTGCCGAGACGTTCGCGGACTGCGAGTCGGACTCGATCGCCAAGAAGCTGAAGATCCTGCTGCAGATGAGCCTGGTGCTGCTGCACGGGCTGAAGAAGCCGATCATCCGCGTCGGGCGCATGGCCGGGCAGTACGCCAAGCCGCGCTCGGCCGAGACCGAGACGCGCGACGGGGTGACGCTGCCGAGCTTCCGCGGCGATCTGGTGAACCGCCCGGCGTTCACGATAGCGGCGCGCCAGGCCGATCCGCAGCTGCTGCTGCGCGGCTACGAGCGGGCGGCGCTGACGCTGAATTTCGCGCGGGCCCTGGTCGACGGGGGCTTCGCCGACCTGCACCACCCGGAGTACTGGGACCTCGGGTTCGTCAAGCACGCGCCCCTGAAGGATGCGTACCAGCGCATCGTGCAGTCGATCGGCGATGCGCTCGATTTCTTCGAGGGCATCAGCGGGCGGCGCGTGCACGAGGCGACGCTGGTCGACTTCTATGCGAGCCACGAGGGACTGCACCTGCTCTACGAGCAGGCCCAGACCCGCTTCATTCCGCGCCAGAGCCGCTGGTACAACCTCTCGACCCACATGCCCTGGATTGGCATGCGCACCGCGCAGCTCGACGGGGCGCACGTGGAGTTTTTCCGCGGCATCAGCAACCCGATCGGCATCAAGATCGGTGCGGCGATGGATGCGGCGTGGCTACAGGGTCTGATCGGCACGCTCAATCCGCAGAATCAACCGGGGCGGCTGACCCTGATCCACCGCTTCGGGGTGAAGGAGATCGAGACGGCGCTGCCGAAGATGATCGATGCGGTGCGCGAGAGCGGCCAGACGGTGCTGTGGGTCTGCGATCCGATGCACGGCAATACCGAGACCAGCACCGCGGGCCTGAAGACCCGGCGTTTCGAGAACATCCTGAAGGAAGTGGATCTGGCCTTCCGCATCCACGCCGAGCACGGCTCACGCCTCGGCGGGGTGCACGTGGAGCTCACCGGGGATGACGTGACCGAATGCACCGGCGGGGCGCGGGGACTCACCGATGCGGACCTGCAGCGCGCCTACCGCTCGACGGTCGATCCGCGGCTGAATCACGAGCAGGCGCTCGAACTGGCGATGCTGATCGCCGAACGCAGCCAGAGTCGCCGCCTGGTGCACCTCTGAGATCCAGCGCGCCGGCCCCCCTGGCCGAGACGCTGATTCCTCATACTGATTCACGATCGGCCCCGGGTTTGCCGGTACAATGCGCCGATGCAGTACCAGCACATCACCGTCCCGACCGAGGGACGCAAGATCTCCGTCAACCCCGATCATTCGCTGAATGTTCCGGACACGCCCATCATCCCGTTCATCGAGGGCGACGGCATCGGCATCGACGTCACGCCGGCGATGCTGCGCGTGGTCGATGCGGCCGTGCAGAAGGCCTATGGCGGCCGCCGGCGCATCTGCTGGATGGAAGTGTTCTGCGGCGAGAAGGCGAATGCGCGCTACGGGGAGTGGTTCCCCGAGGAGTCGCTGCAGGCGCTGCGCGAGTTCGTGGTCTCGATCAAAGGGCCGCTGGCGACCCCGATCGGCGGGGGGATCCGCTCGCTGAACGTGGCGATGCGCCAGAACCTCGATCTGTACGCCTGCGTCCGTCCGATCCAGTACTTCCCGGGCGTCGTGAGCCCCATGGCCGATGCCAGCCTCACCGACATGGTGATCTTCCGCGAGAACACCGAGGACATCTACGCCGGCATCGAGTGGCCGGCCGGTTCTGCCGACGTGCACAAGCTGATCGCCTTCCTGCACAAGGAGTTCGGCGTCACCGGCATCCGCTTCCCGTCGAGCTCCGCGATCGGCATCAAGCCGGTGTCCAAGGAGGGCAGCCAGCGCCTGATCCGCAAAGCGATCCAGTACGCGATCGAGCACGATCGGGTCTCCGTGACGCTGGTGCACAAGGGCAACATCATGAAGTTCACGGAGGGGGCGTTCCGCAACTGGGGCTACCAGCTCGCCCAGGAGGAGTTCGGCGCCGAGCCGATCGACGGCGGCCCGTGGATGAAATTCCGCAACCCCCTCACCGGCAGCGACATCGTGATCAAGGATGTGATCGCGGACAATTTCCTGCAGCAGGTGCTGCTGCGGCCCGAGGAATACGACGTCATCGCGACGCTGAACCTCAACGGGGATTACGTCTCCGACGCGCTCGCCGCACAGGTCGGGGGCATCGGCATCGCCCCGGGGGGCAACATCGGGGACGGACTGGCGGTGTTCGAGGCGACGCACGGCACGGCGCCGGGCTTCGCGGGCAAGGACCGGGTCAACCCCGGCTCGCTGATCCTCTCAGCGGAGATGATGCTGCGCTACCTCGGCTGGAAAGAGGCCGCGGACCTCATCCTCAAGGGCGTGAGCCTCACCATCGCCCACAAGGAACTGACCTACGATCTGGCCCGTCTGCGCGAGGCGATCAAGGCGCCGAAACGCGAACTGGCGGCGCGCAAGAACGTCGAGGAAGACCTGCAGCGGCTCATTCCGGGCGCCACGCTCATGAGCTGCTCGGGATTCGCCTCCGCCATCATCCGTCACATGGATGACTGACCGCTCGCAGTACGATCCGGACTGCAGCCGCTGCCCGCGCCTCGCCGGTTTCCTCGGCGAGGTGCGCGCGCGCTATCCGGACTATTGGGCGCGGCCGGTGCCGTCGTTCGGGGCGGCCGACCCGCGCATCGTGATCGTCGGCCTCGCTCCCGGTCTGCACGGGGCGAACCGCACCGGACGGCCGTTCACCGGCGATTACGCCGGCATCCTGCTGTACCAGACGCTCTACGAGGCCGGACTGGCGAACCGGCCGCATTCCGAGACGCGCGACGATGCGCTGAAGCTGCGCCAGGCACGCATCATCAATTCGGTCAAATGCGTGCCCCCGCAGAACAAGCCGACCCCGGCCGAGATCCGCACCTGCAACGGGTATCTCGGCGCCGAACTCGCCGGTCTCGGCCGGGTGCGCGTGGTGCTCGCCCTCGGACGTATCGCCCATGAGGCGTTTCTGCGCGCCTCGGGCCTGAAGCCCTCGGCATTCCCGTTCGGACATGGCCGCGAGCACTCGCTCGAGGACGGCCGGACGCTGCTCGACTCCTACCACTGCAGCCGCTACAACACCTCGACGCGCCGGCTGACCGCCGAGATGTTCCAGCGCGTGGTGGCCCGCGCCTGTGCGCTCGCAGACGTTTAATATGGGCGGGTGAACGCCGCCTTCGACGCCAAGTCCTTCGTCGCCGCGCTGCCCCGGCGGCCGGGCGTCTACCGCATGTTCGATCGCCGGCACGAGCTGCTCTACGTCGGCAAGGCGAGGAGCC
>JAKADE010000466.1 GCA_021820785.1 Pseudomonadota bacterium | reverse complement strand
TGGCCCGGGCGCCGAATACCCTGCCGAGGATCGGCCGTACCGCAAGCGTCGTGAACACGGACGCCGAGACGGCCGCGCCGCGGACATGCGCGACCTGCGCGCCTGCAGCAAAATTCACGTTCTTGACCTTGACCATCCCGGCATCGCGCATGCCCGTCGTACCGCTGCGCAAATCGAGGTACGTGCGATACGACATGCCCAGATTGCCGGGAATCTTTCGGGCCGTGAAATAGACGCTCACGAGGCGATTCGCGTGCGGGTACGGCAGGGGCGCGAGCAGATACCCGTAAAGCAGGTTGAGCGTCGCGGTGTTGGCGCCGATTCCAAGGGCGAGAATCAGGATGACCGCCAGTGCGAAGCCGGGCTTGCGGAAGACCCGTGCCAGCCGTTCGCGGTGCGATTCAATGAGCCGCATCGGGAGCCCCTTCATTTCGGTGTGCATCGGCCGGTGTTCCAGCGTCCGGGTGGATAGTGCCCGTCACTCCAGAGCGGCGGCGCTGATGACGCCCCCGAGACGCGCACCGCCGCCAGGCTCGCCGCACCAGAGACGGCGGCCGATGATGGCATTGCTCGTCTGGCAGCCGATCCGGGCATCAAGTGCGCGCTGCGCTCCGCGAGCGCTCGAACACTCGAGGACCTCGGCACCGGTGCAGTCCTCTGACCGCGAGGGACAGTCTCTGAGCTGAAGATTTGGGCCGGATCCGTCCCCGCGCTCGAACGATGCGGATGCTGTCCGAGTAGATGCTGCATTCAGTTGCGCTCCGCATCTGGGCTCTGCGCCGAGCCCCCGCCCCGACGACCTTCCTGCTCGGCGACGATCTGCCCGTCAAACAGCCGCACCAGGCGCCTGGCGTGGGCCGCATAACGTGCATCGTGGGTGACCATGACCAAGGTGGCGCCGCGCTCATTGAGCTGTGCCAGAAGCTCCATGACCTTCTCGCCGTTCGCGGAGTCGAGGTTTCCGGTCGGCTCATCGGCCAGGAGGATGGCCGGATCTCCGACCAGCGCCCGGGCAATGGCGACCCGCTGCTGCTGGCCGCCGGACAACTGTGCCGGATAGTGCCGCACGCGGTGCAGCATCCCGACGCTCTCGAGTGCTGCGGCAACTTTTTCACGCCGCTGCGCTCGCCCCATGCCACCTCGATAGACGAGCGGCAGCTCGACGTTCTCGTAAACATTGAGGTCACCGATCAGGTTGAATGACTGAAAGACGAACCCGATGTTTCGATTGCGGAAATGCGCCCGGCGGCGCGCATCGAGCGCGGCAACCGGCTCACCCGCCAGGTCGTACCGACCCGAAGTCGGTGCATCGAGGAGCCCGAGAATCGACATGAGGGTCGTCTTCCCACAGCCCGAGGGACCCATGATCGCGACGTATTCGCCGGACTCGACGCGCAGATTGACGCCCGTGAGCGCATGCGTTTCGACTTCGTCGGTCATATACACCTTGGTGAGATCGGCAACGTCGATGACCGGACTGGCATTCATGGCGGACATTCTCCTTTGAGGCTCAAGAAGCGAAGCTCATCTGAGGGCGATCCGGCGATCGCCCGCCAACCCGCTCACGTCGGACACAATCACCCGGGCGCCAGGGTGCAAGCCGCTGGCAATCTGGATGTACTGGTCCGAAGCGGCCCCGAACCGTACGCGCACTGCAACGGCAGCTCGTCCGCCGTCCACCAGCCGGAACAGCGTCATCGCACTGTCGGGATTCGCATATGCCGGACGCTGGAGATAGACCGCTCGGATGATGTCGGCAATGTGCACCTGCGCGCTGACCGCGAGATTCGGCCGCACGTCGGCCGGTAATCGGCCGGTCGGCATCACATCCACCTGCACACTGCCATTGCGGACCGACGGAGATACGCGGGAGACGCGGCCCTCGACATCCTGGGTAACGTCGGTGGCGAGTTGCAAGGTGACGGACTGGCCGACGGCGACCTCTTCGGCTTCGCTTGCCGGCACCTGGACCGTCGCCTTGAGCGATTTCAGGCTGGCGACGCGTGCGATGCCACCGCCGACTTTCAAGGTCTGACCGGCGTGCACCGCAACGGTCTGGACGACTCCGTGGATTCCCGCCACGACGGACAATGCGGCGAGCTGCTCGCGGGTATTCTGGAGAACGGCTCGAAGCGCTGAGACCTGCGCGCGCGCGGCGCGATTCTGCGCCGCAATGCTCTGGCGGAATGCGGCAATCCGCTCCTGTGCGAGAGTGGCGAGCTGCGCGTACTCCTTCGCCTGCACACGGATGGCGGTGTATTCGAGCATTGAAATGATGTGCCTGCGCACCAGCGGTCTCTCGGCGCGCTCTTTCACGGCAGTCGTGGTCGCATTCGCCTGTGCAGCGGCGAGATTACCCTGCAGCGTCAGCAGCTGGCTGGTGAGCTGCGCTTGCAGCGAAGCCCGTTGCGCTTCGGCGCTCGAGAGCTTCGCTCTCGCTTGCGCAACAGCTGAGGCAATTGCGGGATTGCTCAGGACGGCCAGCACGGTCCCCGGTGTGACCTCATCGCCGGGCTGGACCCGCACGTCCTGCACCATGCCGGGCGTCGCCGCCGTGATCCAGCGCTCCTGAATCGGCCGGAACACTCCAGCTGCGCTCACGACGATGGGCAGCGTGCCGCGCTTCACCGTCGCGATCCAGAGGCTCGAACGACGCACGGACGGACCGCTGCCGGGACGGCTGAGGGCCCAGACCAGCAGCGCCACACCCGCTGCGAGGGCAGCGATCAGCAGCGCCGCACGCCTTCGGCGTTTGTGGCGCGTGACTGCCGGATCAATCGCAATATCAGGCATGGGCGGGCGGACGATGAGGACACATGCCCTCACCTAGCAGTTTCCGTGCCATGCCGCGAGGGAAGATACGTTGCTGTTTTTGGGGCCTTTCTCGCCGACATGCGCCCTGCACGGAGCGGCGCTCATTCCCGCCGGCGGGAATGGAAATACCCGCGGTCCCATATGTGGGACACAAAGCCCTCTGAGCCCCCTCTGAGCCCCCTCTGGGCGCCGAGCCCGAGCAGAGGAATGACGGAGACATCAGGCATCCGCCTGTGCAGCCGCCGCTGCCAGATCCATTGGTCCGCTTCGACCTCGATCGGCCGACGGCAGAGGGGCGCTGAGCCGCCCGATCGGCCCGAGCCAAGAGCGAGTATCCTTGCAGCGCCCCCCTCAGGGTCGCAGTGCAGTGGCGCGCAGGGACAGAGCCGCTGCGCGGCGCGAGGAGTCAGTCCCCGGTCAATCCCGCTACGGCTGCCCCCAGCCCGGTCAGCACGCACCGATCACCGTCGAGCACCCGGGCCTCGGTGCCGAAACTCGCGAGCGCGCGAGCATAACGGTCCGTCAGCGCCGGCTCGCCGATGAGCGTCGGCACCGAACCCGAGGCCTGCAGATGCGCGCGCATGCTGTGCACCTCAGCACCGATCAGCAATCCCGAGAGCAGCGAGCGGGCCCAGCCGGCAGTGCGCCCCTCGATCAGCTGCGCTGAGCGT